>NZ_JBFUAY010000018.1:0-69960 GCF_056406015.1 Rhizobium sp. P1_E1
GAACTATCACTGGTTCGCTTACGGCAAGGCGGCTATCGTGACCGCCTGCAAGGGAACGATCCTGCAGCTCGAGCGGGAAGAGACGGTCTATTCCGAGCGTTGGGGCCGCCGCGCCTACACGGGCACCGGCAAGCGTTATCCCGGCGGCATCTGTCCCATTTCGGCGGTCGCCTGCGTTTGCGATACGCCCGACGACGTCAATGCCGTTATTCAACTGGATGTCGAAGCGCAGGACGAATTTTATCAGCTGATCGCCAAGGCCGAAGCCAGAGTTCAGGCTCTTGCCTCTTCATCACGAAACAGCCAGTTTCTGGAAGCTGCCGAGTAGGCGGCTCTTTACCGAATCCGCCCTGAGCCGTTATTGCGGCAACGGCAGAATTTCTCCGACATCTCGAATCCTGGATGCAAAGGCGTCGCTGCGATCAAGGCAGCTTTCGTCGCTACCCTGCCATTAGGGAGCGTTCCGTCTCCTCAATCCGGTGCGGTAGTGTTAGACTCGGGCGGCAGCCGTTGGGATGCAAACAGCTCGTTCCCGGTTGAACGGAGAGCGGTCATGACAGAGCAAGACACTCGGCCCAATCACTCGTTCGCAGCGACGGCGCCATCGCTCGGCTCGCTCGCCATCACCATTGCCGTGATGTTTGCCGCGCTATTCTGGCCGGCCGGTACGCTCGACTGGCCGCGTGGCTGGATCTTTCTGGGCCTCTTCCTTGCACTGACATGTGTCGCGATCGTCTGGATCTGGCGGACAAATCCGGAGCTGTTTGCGGCGCGCAGCCGATATCAGAAAGGCACCAGGCCCTGGGACGCGGTGGTGGCGACGCTGACAATCATTCTCTTTGCCGCCATTCTTCCGGTCGGTGCGTTCGACGATGGGCGTTTCCATTGGGCGCCGCAGCCCGGTTGGATCGTCCTCATCGGCTATCTCCTGATGACATCAGGTTATCTCGGCCTAACCTGGGCGCAATCCGTCAACCGGCATTTCGAGCCGACGGTGCGCATCCAGACCGACCGCAACCACAAGGTAATCGACACCGGACCCTACGCCGCCATCCGCCATCCCGGATACGCAACCGCTATCGTGCTCAGCATCGGCATGGCACTGTCGCTTGGATCGCTCTACGCGCTGATCCCCGCCGGCCTGCTCGTTATCGTCCTCTTCGGCCGTACGCTCGGCGAGGAAGCCGAACTGCGCAAGGGCCTCGAAGGCTATGCGGACTATATGGCGCGTGTGCGTTGGCGCTGGATTCCGGGCGTGTGGTGAACGCCTTGGCGGGCGCAAAGGGCGCCTGACCACCAGCCTCGCGTTATCCTATCAACCGATCTGCCTGAGATCGCGCGCGAAGCGTTGCCAGTTTGCGACGTAGTTTTTTGCCGAGCGGCGGATGGCTTCGATTGCCGCCTCGTCGAGCACGCGCACCGCGCGGGCAGGTGTTCCGACGATCAGGGAATTGTCGGGGAATTCCTTGCCTTCGGTCACCAGCGCATTGGCGCCGACAAGGCAGTTGTTGCCGATCTTCGCACCGTTCAGGATGGTCGCACCCATGCCGATCAGCGTGTTGTCGCCGATGGTGCAGCCGTGGAGGATGGCGTGATGGCCGATGGTGCAGTCTTTGCCTATCGTCAACGGGAAGCCCATGTCGGTATGGGCCATCACGCCTTCCTGGATGTTGGTGCCTTCGCCGACGGTAATCGGCTCGTTGTCACCGCGCAGCACGGCGCCGAACCAGATACCGACATTCTCGCCGAGCTCGATCTGGCCGATGATATTGGCGTCCGGTGCGATCCAATAGAGGCCGGCGGCGGGCAGTTTCGGCGTCGATCCGCCAAGTGCGTAGACGGGCATCGCTTTCTCCTCAGACGACCTCGACCGATAGGGTGGCGACGCCGTCGATGCCGCAGTTGATGCGATCGCCCCTGGCCACCGCGCCGACGCCGGCGGGCGTGCCGGTCATGATGATATCGCCTGGTGCGAGGGTGAAGAGCTTCGACAGTTCTGCGATGATCTCCGGCACCTTCCAGATCATCTGGTTGAGATCGCCGTCCTGCACGCGCTTGCCGTTCTGTTCCAGCCAGATCTTGCCTTCGGCGGGGTGGCCGAGGCGGCTTGCCGGAATGATCGACGAGACGGGGGCGGAATGTTCGAAGGCCTTGCCGACTTCCCAGGGACGGCCGAGCTTCTTTGCCTCGCCCTGTAGGTCGCGGCGGGTGAAATCGATGCCGACGGCATAGCCGTAGATGCAGTCGAGCGCGTCGGCGGCCTCGATGTTCGCGCCACCCGATTTCAGCGCCAGCACGCACTCGACCTCGTAATGCACGTCGTTCGACAGCGGCGGATAGGGAAAGGCCTTGCCCGCCGGCAGCAGGTTGTCGGCATTCTTCTGGAAGAAGAAGGGCGGCTCGCGGCTGGGATCATGGCCCATCTCGAGCGCATGGTCGGCATAGTTACGCCCAACGCAATAGACGCGGCGCACCGGAAAACGCTCGGCGCTGCCCTCGACCGGCAGCAGCACCGGTTGCGGAAGCGGGATAACGGTGACGGGATCGGACATTGGCGGGTTCTTCCTGTTTACGAGTCTTGCGCCATCTTAGACGGAAAACATCGCGCCGGGAAAGCCGTCCTTGGCGTCCGGCTTCGGTGCATTGACGCTCTCACGGTGGCGGGTTAACCTTAGCCATGAGCAGGATTTTTGCAATTTCGACGACGTCTACGACCACCGCGCCGCGGTGGGTGGTAGACGCGTGAACTGAATTCCGTTCATCGCTGCTAAGACCAACCCGCCGGAGACGAGCGGGTTTTTTGTTCCCGCCCGTGTCCGCATTCGAGGACGAGATCGTGGACGATATCCAGAAGCATATTCTTGCGGAGCGGGCGCTGGCCGCTGCCCGCAACTGTGTCGCCAGCCGCTTTGCCGGGGCTGCTTTCACTTATGTAGCCGGCTCCCTCATGCGCGGCGAAGGGACCGCCTTTTCGGATATCGATCTGGTCGTCGTGTTCCCGTCTCTCGAAAGAGCCTGGCGGGAATCGTTCACTGAGGACGCTTTCCCGGTCGAGGCCTTCGTCCATGATCCGCAGACGCTGGCGCATTATCTCCATCAGGATGCCGACAGCGGCTATCCGATCATGGTCAACATGGTCGCGACGGGCTGTATAATGGGATCGGATATCGACAGCGCGCGCGTCATCCAGGCAAAGGCGGCAAGGATGCTTGCGGCGGGGCCGAAACCTCTTGCCGGGGTAGATTACGACTTGCTGCGCTATCAGGTCACCGATCTGGCCGACGACCTGCGCGGAACGCGCCCGCCCGAAGAGATCGCCGCCATCGCCGCGCTGCTCTATCAGAAGCTCGCCGACCTGATCCTCCTCGGGCGTGGCGCGTGGTCTGGCCGGGGAAAGTGGGCGCCGCGTCTGATGAGAGAGCTCGACGCGCAATTGGCGGCCGAATTCGACATGGCATTCGGGCTGGCGGCAGCGGGTGACGGCGCTCGATTCCTGGCTTTGGCCGACCGAGAGCTTGCCGTGCATGGTGGCCGCTATTTCGAGGGATTCAGGCAGAACGCGCCGCTGGAAGCGCGCCGCCTGGAATAGTTTGGTATCGGTCACATTGCCGCGTTTTGAAAATTGGATGGAAGATGCTTGAGTATGAATTCAAGGGTGCCTTGCCGTCGGCGGTAAGGCGTACCGCCAGATTGCGTCTCAGAATTCCCGTGGAAGGGGATATCGATTTCCTGACCCGACTTTTTTCGCAGCCGGAATTGGTCGCGCACCGACCGGTACCACGGCCGGACTCGCGCGAGGAAAGTGCAGCGCGGCTTGCGCGCGACATCGGGCATTGGAAAGATCACGGGTTTGGGCGCTGGGCCGTCGAGGCGAACGGTGCGCTGATCGGTTTCGGCGGCGTAACCCTTTCCAAGGAATTCGACGGCCTCAATCTTTCCTATCATCTGCAACCCGAAAGCTGGGGGCAGGGGTATGCCACGGAATTGGTCAGGGAAGCCCTGGTGTTTGCCTTTGATGATCTGCATGGGGAGCGGGTGATCGGATTGGTTCGTACCGCCAATGCCGCTTCAAGACGTATTCTTGAGAAGTGTGGCTTCAACTTCGAGCGGGAGGTGATGCTGCATGGCGCGCCAACCAACATGTACGCCTTTGGCAAAACGAGCGGCTTATGAACGAACATCCGTGCGCAATTATCAGGCGTGACGAGACGTCGCCGCCGGTCATTCCTCGCCGGATTCAGCCAGCGCATCGCGGACGATCGCGTAATAGGGGGCAAGCTCGGGGATATCGGCGGCCAGCCTGTCGAAGGCGGAGTCGGATGGCGCAAGGGTGCCGGCGTATTTCGCTTGCGTGAAGGCCCGATGGGCGGCAAGGGCTTCGGCCTCGGCCTTGTGCACGACGGTATAGACAGGCGAGGGGACAGTGCGGCCTTTGACGATGATGCGATCGAGCTCGACGACGGTGTGGGTGCCGGCGACCAGCCTTGCGGTCTCCTCGCCGAGCAGCAGTGCTACGCCATAATTCTTCGAGGCGCCTTCGAGGCGGGAGGCGAGGTTGACGCTGTCGCCGAGGCAGGAATAGTCGAAGCGGCGGGTCGAGCCCATGTTGCCGACGATGCATTCGCCGGTGTTGATGCCGACGCCCATCTTCAGCACGTGCGGCTTGCCGCCGCGCGCCGCCGCCTCCCGTTCCAGCTCACGGTTCAGGCTCGATATCGCCGCCTGCATGGCGAGCGAGGCGGTGACCGCGTGGAGCGCATGGTCGGGATCGTCGAGCGGGGCGTTCCASAAGGCCATGATGCAGTCGCCCATATATTTGTCGATCGTGCCGCCATGATCCATCACGACGTCGGAAAGCGGCGTCAGCAGCCGGTTGATCAGGCCGGTCAGTTGCTCCGGATCGTCCTTCAGCGTCTCGGCGATGGTTGTGAACCCACGCACATCCGAAAACAGCACGGAGAGCGTGCGCCGCTCGCCGCCAAGCTTCAACTGCGAGGGATCGTTCGACAGGCGCCGGACCAGATCGGGCGAGATATATTGGGCGAAGGCGCGGATGATCTGCCGCTTGTTGCGGCGCTCCTCGGCATAATCGAAGGCGGCCTGGCCGAAGGCGACCGAGACATAGGCAACGACTGGCCCGAGTGGCGAGACGAAGACATGGGCAAAGCGGATACCCGCAAAACTCGCCGCTGCGAAGGCAAGCACTGCCGCGGCGCTGGCGACGATCGTCAACCATCCCGTCGAGCGCCAGACGGTGGCGGCGGCAAGCAGCACGGTGATCAGGATGCAGGCGGCGACCAGCGGCAGGCGGGCTTCCGCGATCGACAGGCCACGACGGATATTGTCGTAGATCGTCGCCTGGATCTCGACACCGGAGACCAGCTTGCCGGTGTGAACGGTATAGGGCGTGGCAAAGGCATCGACGCCACCCTTGTCGATGGCAGGCGCATTCTGCAGGCTGAGGCCGACCAGCACCACGCGGCCCTTGAAATAATCCGGTGGCAGCAGGTTCTCAGGGTCTAGCGCCTGGTAGTAGGAGACGGTGGGATAGCTGCGGGCCGGGCCGAAGGATTGGATGAGTCGGCCGGCCGACAACACCTCGGCCGGACCTCCGGACGCCTTTGCCAGCATAGCGGCGAAGCCGTCCTTATAGCCGGGAATACGCCGGAACGTGCCGTCGCCGCTGAGATCGATCGAGGCAATGCCGGTCACAGCACCCGCTTCGGTCAGTTGCGGCAGCGGCGTCGCGCGGATCAGCTGCGAAGCCTGTGGCGTCTCGATTAGTGTTTCGTCGCCGGCGAGCACGACATCGGGGCCGACGGCCTTGGTGATCGCATCGTCGTTGTAGGGGTTCGAGGGTTCGGCCATGATGATGTCGAGGCCGATGACACGGGCGCCGGCCGCGCGTAACTGCCTGATGAGTTCGGCATGCAGGCTGCGCGGCCAGGGCCATTGCGCATTGATATCGGCAAGCGAAGGTTCGTCGATCGCGACGATGACAGGCCCGCCTTGCGGTGGGCGTGGATCGTCGACGGTCGAGAGATAGTCGAAGCTTCTGAGTTCCAGCAACGACCATGCCGGCAGGCGCGACAGCAGCGAGATGGTGACGAGGGTGGCGAGCGCCAGCACCAGCAGCCTGAGATGACGGCTTTCAGCTTGCCCGCCGGCCGGCCGAGGCTTGCCTCGCACCGGCATCAGAAGCGGACTTTGAGCGTGCCCTTGAAGGCGCGGCCCCAGCCGGGCACGCCGGGCGTGAGCTCGAAATCCTCATCGAGCAGGTTATAGGCGGCCGCTTCCAGCGCGATGCGTTTGTCCAGGGGTYCCCAGATCAGGTGGGCATCGAGACTCCAATAGTCGTCGAGTTTCGTGCCGAGGTCGTCACCATCGCGCTCGCCGACATAATTGGCCGCCACAGTCGCCTTGACCTTGGCCTCATTGACCCAGGTCAGCGCGATCTGGCCAGAGTTGCGGGGAATGAACGGCAGCGAGCCGCCGTAGTTCGGCTCCAGCGGGTCCTTGTTCTCCGATTCCATGTAGGCATAAGTGGCGGAAAGGCCGAAACCATAGCCGAGCGCGACGTTGGCAGTCACGGCGGCGCGGTCGACGCTGCCGCGCGACAGCGGCAGGCTGTCGGCCGCCGGAAGCGAGATCAGCGGAAAGTCGATCGAGAAATCATGCAATTCCTGGTGCTGGTATTCGACCGAGGTGAAAAAACGATCGGTCCACTCGGCATCCCATTGCAGCGCGACCGTATCGCTATAACCTTCGATACCGACCGAGAACTGGTTCGGCTGCAGGCCGAGGATGCCGATCGGAGCGAGGGTGGGAACGCCGGTATCGACGCTCTGACGCATGAAGGCGGCGCGCAGCCAGTGGTTCTGAACGGGCGACCAGGCAAGGCCGAAGCGCGGCTCCAGCCGGCTGACATCGACGCCGTCGCCTGACATGTGCGTGCCGAACAGCGCATATTCGCCCTTCAGATCAGGCGCGATCTCGTGCAGCACGTCGACATAGGCGCGGGCGATATCGACGCGATTGTCGGCCTCCGTGGGGCCAAGCGTCGTGCCGTCGAGGAAGCCCGGAACGATATCCTCGATGTGCAGGAAGCTGCTGTTGTGGGCATCGATCCAGCCGCCCTCGATGCCGTAGCGGAAGGTCAGCGGTCCCGCCCCAATGTCGTGATTGAGGGCTGCGACATAGGTCTTCGAGCTCTGGTCCTGGCTGATCTGCGCGAAAGGGCGGATATCGGTGCCGGGACCGCCAAGGAACGGCACAGTCTCCCAATCGAACGCCAGTTCGTCGGTGGTCTTCGTTCGCGTGCCGGAATAGAGCAGCGCTGCATTCAGCACGTTTTCGTAGCCAAATGTGTGGCTCCAACCGATGCCGGCATTGGTCGCCGTAATGATGTCGCGCCGGGTCTGATAAAGCGGCAATTCGTCGGGCACACGCGGGATGCCGAAAAAGGGGACGAGGATGGGATCGAACAGCCCGTCGTTCAAAATGGTCGACAGCTGGGAATTGCTGCTCAAGGTATCGAGGTCGAAATCGCGTTTGGCGCCGTTGAAATAGGCGACGACACGATCATCAGGGGTGATCGTCGCTGTGAGATAACCGTTGCCGCTCAGGATCTTGTTCTCGGTGGAGAAGCCGCCGAAATCCGTATAGTCGCCATCGCGGGCGATCTCCTCCCAGTTCAGGTTGCCGTAGAAGCTGAGCGGGATGGTCTCGTTAGAGAAGCCCTGGATCTCGGCCTCACCGATGCGCCTCGTATGGCCATCGACGCTGTTGATGCCGCCGCCGAGTGAACCTTCGATGAAGGGGGTGCGCAGAAGCGTTGCCGAGCGCGAACGGCCCGACAGCATGTGCGGATCGAGCAGCAGTCCCTGGAACAGCGAGGAGAAGCTCGACGTGTTGACGCGATACTGGCTGATGTTGTCGTCGCCGAAATCGGTCGCATTATTGAAGGGGAAGATGCTGCCCTTGATCGACTGGTCGGTATAGCCGCTGCCTTCGAAGGGACTGAAGACGGCATCGCCATAATAACGGCCCCACGCGTCTAGGCCCTGCAGGCGGAAGGCGTTGTTCAGCGTCGAGCCGGCATCCTGGTTGGCGCCGAGCGCGCTGTAGTCGCCGCCGCGCGCCCTGGAGCGGCGGAGAAATTCCTGGGCGTTGCGGATCGCGCCGTCCGCGTCGTAGTCGTCGATGTCGACGGCGGTGCGGAAGGAGGAGATGACGGGATCGTTCTTGTCGAGCCTGTCAGCATTGTCGACCGCCTGTGCGGAGGGGATGCGGTCACCCTTTTCGTAATGGGCGGCGGCGAGCATCAACTGTGACTGCGAATGCGCCGGATTGGCGGTGCTGGCTGCCAGCAGGTCCGCCAGCGCCTTGTCGCGTTCGCCGGTCTGCAGGTAGTAGCGGCCGCGGGCGAGGAGAGCGATGTCGTAGGATGGATCGACCGCGAGCGCCGCATCGATCTCGCGCTTGGCATCCTTCATCCTGGACTGGTCGAGATAGAGAATGGCAAGATTACCGTGGGGAACCGGGTCCTGCGGATCGAGCGCGATCGCCTTCAGGAAGGCCGCCTCGGCCTCGCCATTGGCGTCGCGGGCGCTCTGCAGCAGGCCCATCGAGTTCAACGATCCCGACGCCCCCGGCGCAAGCTCGATGGCGCGGTTCAGATCGGCCAGGGCGCCGTCGATATCGCTTTCGTAGCTCGCCTTGTAAGACGCACGCGCGGCAAGGGCGATCGGATGGTTCGGATCGAGCGAGAGGGCGCGGTTCACCGCCTCCTGCATCTGGGCGCGGTCATCGATCAGCTGCGCCAGCTGGGCGCGGATCGCGGGCAGGGTGGGATCGTCGGGAAAACGCTTCTCGGCGTCCCTGATCACATCGACAGCGGCGCGCGGGTTTTGCAGAAAGCCGGCGGTGTAGGCCTGCATGATCGCGCCATAGGGGCCGACAGCTGATGACGGCGGCTTTTCGACATGGGCGGGATCGGCAAGCGAACGGGCGAAATAGCCGCCATATTGCGCCATGTTCCGGCGGTTGGCGTCGAGATGCGGCAGTGCTGCCGCAAATAGCCTTGCGGCTTCGTCGTAGCGTTTTTCGGAGCCGGCGATCGTGGCATCGATCAGGTCGACGCGGGCCTTCTGGGCGGTCGTCAGCTTACGGCCCCGAACTTCCTGAAGCGTGGCGGCTGCAACCTGCCGGCCATCGAAGGCGCTCTGCACTTCTGCAAGCTCCAGCCAGTCCTCGGTGGTGCGACGCTCCGGCGGCAAAGCCAGCAGCCGGCGGCGCTCGTCGGCCATGCGGCCTGCCGGCAGCGGCGAGGTCGGCATCAGCCCGAAGCCGTCACGCAGGTTCAGGTAGAACAGCATCTGCTCGCGATCGTCGGGTGTGACGATGACGAGCTTGCGCGGCGCCTGGCCGATCGTGGCGACCGCTCCTTCCCCCTCGTTCACCTCGACGCTGCCCTGCGGGTTGGTGAGCGCGACGCGGCCTTCGAGCACGATCATCGAGGTCTTGGCGCCCTCGACGGTCATCGTCCAGTCGGTGCCGCGGATGGCGGCTGCTGCCGCCGGCGTTTCCACGGTCAGGCCCTGGCCACCGCGCTCGGCGCGCGCCCAGATCGTTCCCGATTGCAGCTCCAGCGTCGTGTCGCCACTCGCGGCCATCTTCTTGACCTGCAGCGAGGAATTGCGGCCGAGACGGACCTGGGTGTGATCGGAAAAGACGATGGCGAGCTGGCCGTTGGCATTGGTGCGCAGCACGTCGCCAGTCAGGAGATCCTGATTGATGTCGACGACACGCCAGTTCGACACGTCGATGAAGCGGACCTCCTCGCCGGTCTTGCGGGCGATGACGGATCCGGCAACCGGTGTTGCACGCTGAACAGGGTCGGCCGCCGCCGGCGGCGAAAAGCCTGGCAAGACGAGCGCAAGCGCCACCCCGGCGCGACAGATGTTTTTCCAGCGACCCAGCATGACCCAACCCCAACTCCCACATCCCCTTTGTCCATGTAGAAAAGAAAAGTCAAGCGCATTGCACACGTGTTCTTGAATTCGCCGTGCAGTGTAATATCAGGGAAACACTTTGTAGCTGGAGTATTCAGGTGAGCGATTTCGAAAATGCAACTGATCTTATGCTGAGCGCGCCGTCGAGCGGTGATATCAGTTCCGAGTATTTCGACCATATCAAGAAAATCAACGACATATTCTACGACCAGGTCAAGATATCTGACCAGAAGGCTGCCTATATCTTTACTTTCATGCTAGCCTTCCTGGTGAGTTCGAGCGAGGTGAGGGCAGTCTTCAGCCCGGCACGCTACGCGAGCGGGGCGCCAGGGAGCATGCTGTTGTCGGGCCTGCTTGCTGCAGCCTCGGTCTTTTCCATCCTTTCGGCGATCCTCGTCGTGTTGCCGCGCCGTTTGGACAGCTCGACCTCGCTGTTCTGGGGCGCCTGGCAGAACCACCGCGACCCGTTCTTCGAGGCGGCACTGAGGCGCGACGAACGCTATCTCTTCGACCAGTATCTCGAAAACGCCAACATCCTCTCCGCCATCGCCCGCAGCAAATATCGTTGCGTTACCTTCGCGTTCCGCGGGCTGATGGTGAGTGTGATCGCTTACGTGCTGCTGTTGGTGGCGGTGTGAGCGCAACATGGCTCAAGAGAGCCTCGCCCTGAGGTGGCCCGGAGGGGCCTCGAAGGGCGAGGCATGCTTTCGCCGGGCACGCAGAAACGTGCCCGGCTACTTTCAATCCTCGACTTCGAGGATGAGTTCAAGTTCGATCGGCAGGCCGAGGGGCAGGCTGGCGACGCCGAGCACGACACGGCCTGAGAGTTTTTCCTCGCCGAAGACCGCAAGCAGCATTTCGGATGCTCCGTCCGCAACCTTCGGATGGTCGCGGAAATCGCCTTCGGTCGCGATATAGACGCCCAGCTTGACGACCCTAACGACCCTGTCCAGTGAACCGAGATAGTCCCTGGCGGCGGCGAGCGCGCTGAGCGTTGCCGTTTCGGCCGCCTTCTTGCCGCCTTCGGCCGTCAGAGCACCGCCGACGCGGCCGATATAGCGCGGCTCATGGCCGACGACCGGCAGCATCCCGCTGAAGAAGACCAGGTTACCGGTCCTTATCGCTTCGACATAGGCCCCAAAGGGTGTCGGCGGCGGGGGAAGCGTGATGCCGAGTTTCTGCAGCCGCCGTTCCGCGCCGGCTACCTGCGTTTTCGCATGGTCTACCATCTGCCCAGATGTGCGCCGCCGTCGACGTGCAGCACCTCCCCGGTTACGCGCGGCGCTTCGGTGAGGAAGACGACTGCGTCGGCGATCTCCTCGACGTTCGATATGCCTGCCATCGGCGACAACGTCTTCAGGAAATCCTTCGGATTGTCCTTGTGCAGCGGCGTGTCCACCACACCGGGAGCTACAATATTGAAGCGAATTCCTTCGTTCGCATATTCCATCGCCAGGTTCTTGGAGATGGCGTTGATACCGCCCTTTGTCATCATCGACACCGAAGCGGAGAAACCGGCGATCGGATGATCGGTCAATGGCGTGGTGATGCTGACGACGCTGCCGCCCGTTTTCTGTGTGAGCATCTGCCTGACGACCAGTTGGGTCAGGTGGATGAAGCCCTCGAGATTGGTCGAGGACAATTTTTTGAAGTCGGCCATGGTGAAATCGACGAACGGCTTGGCCAGGAAAATGCCGGCATTGTTGACGAGGCCGTCGATCGAGCCGAACCGGTCGATTGCGGTCCTTGCCACCAGCGCGGCGGTTTCGGCATCGCCAATGTCACCGTCGACGAGCGCCAGCTTGTCGGAGGCTTGGAAGGCGTTCGAAGTGCTGACCTGGCGCGAGGTGGCGACCACATTATAGCCGCGCTCGATGAAGGCGTTAACGAGGCCGGCTCCGATACCCTGCGAGGCGCCCGTGACGATGACTGTTTTTTTCGTAGTCATGCTGATCTCCATAAACTGGTTTGGGCAACGCGGGCCTTGCATTTGCGAAGGCCGGGTCGCTCGAGATGGGGCTGCTGCGAATGCGCCTCCATCGGGTTGTCTTGTTTTCGCAAGGTGAATATGGCGAAAACTCCATTACCCGATTAGATGGAAATGTCTGGATTCTCTTTTGCATCCATGCAAAAATCTAGCGATGGCTGATCTGAACGATATCGCAGTCTTCGTGAAGGTGGCGCAGTACGGCAGCTTCAGCCGTGCTGCCCATTCCCTCGGCATGCCGGTATCGACGGTCAGCCGGAAGGTGACGTCGCTGGAGGAGCAGCTCGGCGTGACGCTGCTGCAGCGGACGACCCGCAAACTGAGCCTGACCGCCCAGGGCCGGGCCTATTACAACAGGTGCAGTGAACCGCTCGCCCATCTCCTCGACGCCGAGCAGGTACTCACCGAGACACAGAGAAAACCGGAGGGTTTGCTGAAGATCTCCGTGCCTGTCATCTTCGGACAGGAGGTCTTTTACGAATTCGTCTCGGCCTTCCTGAAGGCATATCCGAAGATCCAGGTCGATCTCTTCGTCACCAACCTGTTCCTCGATCTGATCGCGGAGAACATCGACCTCGGCATCCGTTTCGGCGAACTCAAGGATTCGACCATCGTCGCGCAGCGGCTCGGGAAGAGTGTGCGCTATCTGGTCGCTGCGCCCGAGTATCTGAAGGGCAGGGTGCTTCCCTTGAAGCCCGAAGACCTGAAGGACCATCAGTGCATTCTGTTGAACGGCCGCAACGGCGAAGCGGAATGGGATCTCGTGAACGGGCGCAAAACTGTTCGCCTGCATGTGTCGGGGCCGGTATCGAGCCGGGATTTCGATGCGGTGAGCGCCTTCACCTATCGCGGACACGGCATCGGCCTGCTGCCTTCGACCTATTGCGACGAACAGATCAGAAGTGGCGAACTCATCCGCCTGCTGCCAGACTGGTCGTCCGAGGAAATTTTCGTGCACGCCGTCTATCCCACGCGCCGCTTCCTGCCTTCCCGATTGCAGGTCTTTCTCGATGCGCTGAAGGCATGGAAGACCCCCTTGTGGCTTCCCTTGCATTGAAGGCCTTCCGCTCCATCACCGAAAATTGAAGCCGTGCGCGTGGGCGAGCGTCCTGCGTCGGCCAAGCTGTGTTAGAGTTTGCTGGCTTGGATGGCGCAGGGATTGGATTACCAATGCTGACGACACTTGCGGTGCTTATGGGGCTGACAGGCATTACCCCGGCCGCGCAGGCGGGGGGAAGCGAGGTCGACGTGACGCTGGTGCTCGCCGTCGACACCTCGCGGTCGATGGATTTCGAGGAGATCGGCATCCAGCGCGAGGGCTATGTCGAGGCGCTCAAGCACAAGGAATTCATCGACGCGGTGAAGGGCGGGCTGACCGGCCGCATTGCCATCAGCTATTTCGAATGGGCAGGCTATGTCGTCCAGGATTCCGTGATCGACTGGCAGGTGATCGAGACGGAAGAGGATGCGATCGCGTTTGCCGACAAGCTCGAAGCCAGGCCGATTGCCACGCAGCGGCGCACATCGATCTCCACCGCGATCGCCCAGGGCGCCAGCATGATCGTTTCCAGTCCCTTTCAGTCCAGGCGACAGGTGATCGATGTCTCCGGCGACGGGCCGAACAACTCAGGCGATCCCGTCACCCCCGCCCGCGACAAGGCGGTGGAAGCGGGCATGATCATCAACGGCCTGGCCATCATGCTGCGACCCTCCGATGCGCCGAACGGGCTCGACAAATATTATGCGGATTGCGTGATCGGCGGCCCCGGCGCCTTCGTGCTGCCGGTCCGCAAGATCGAGGATTTCGCCGTTGCCGTGCGCCGCAAGCTGGTGCTGGAGATCAGCGACCTTTCCCGGCCGGCGACGGTGCAGAAGATCGCTGGCGCTGAGGCGGGCACTGACTGCCTGATCGGTGAGAAGCAGTGGCGGGACATCTTCGACCGCTGATGCCAGAACAGGATGATTTTAAGCCGGGTCGGCCTAAAATCTCAATCCTGTCCTGAATTACATAGTTAGAGCATGATGTCGTCCGAAAACCGCGCACACTTTTCGGCATCATGCTCTACCGGGTTAGCGCGCGGAAATTATATCCGTCAGTATTTGGTAAGCGGCAGAGACTCGATCCTCGTTGGGATAGTTTTTATTGGCCAAGATGACGATGCCAACTCGCTCTTTCGGGATAAACGAGACATAGGCGCCGAAACCATTCGTTGAGCCGGTCTTATTGATCCATACATCGTCGCGCGGTTCCATTGCGGGCATCAGTTGCTTGACGGGAATGGTTTTCAGCATCGCGCTGGAATTGTTGTCCATCAACGTCGTCAGCGTCGCGGGATAAGAATACTGCTCCCAAATAAGGTCTTGGGTCATTGCGCCGACATCGAAGTATTCCCTATGCGTATTCGTGATCGCCTGCCGGAGCTTTTCGTCCAGGTCGACGAGGCCCATGTTCGCGTCGATGAACCGGATCATGTCGCTTGCTGTGGATTTCACTCCATAGGCCTCGGATGAAAGAATGGCAGGTGTCATACGAACCGGCTCACCGCTTCGCTTGTAACCTTGGGCATAGTCGGCCATCCGCGATTTCGGCACATCGATAAACGTGCTTTTCAATCCAAGGGAGGGAAACAGTTTGCCTTCCATCAAGGCGACGAAACCATCGTCCATGCTTTTCGCCGTTATATAGCCAAGCATCCCGATGCTTGGATTGGCGTAAGTTCGATGGGYTCCAGCCTCGTATGAAGGATGCCAGGCTTCAAAATAGTCCATCAGTTGTTTTTCGGTTTTGACGTCATCAGGAATTTGCAGCGGAAATCCGCCAGCCGTGTGCGTGCCCAAATTCATCAGCGCGACATCGCCGAAGGGGCTTCCCTTCATCGATGGAAGATATTTGCTTGCCTTGTCCGACAGCGAAAGTCGGCCGGTCACCTCAGCGTAGGATGTGAGGGTCACTGTAAACGTTTTGCTGATTGACCCGAGTTCGAACATGGTGGCCGCAGTGACGGGCTTGTCGGTGTCCTTCGACACGACGCCGTAGTTGAAGATGTGGTCCTCTCCGTCAACGGTAATGGCAACGGCCATGCCCGGGATGCCGTATTTATCCATGATCGGTTTGATCGCGTTGTCCGAGATGGCTTGCAGTTTCATCTCGTCAGCCGCAAAGCCATTTGAGGAAATGCATGTCGCGACCAGGGCGGCTGATAGAATTCCTATCCAATCAAGCTTCATTTTTTCATCCTCCAGACGCGGTTCAATCAGCGCAAAGGCGCATGAGGACGGCATTTAATGGCACTGTTTTGCGGCAGCAAACGATGATATCTCGGAGGAGATACAAGAAAATCTAGGGCTAAGATGGTTCGGCAATTCCTCCCTTTGAATGGCTTGAGAGCCTTCGAAGCTTCGGCGAGACATCTCAGCTTCACCCGCGCCGCAATCGAACTTTGCGTTACTCAGGCCGCCGTAAGCCAGCAGGTCAAAAGCCTGGAGAAGCGATTGGGCGTTGCGCTTTTCCAGCGCCTCCCAAAGGGTTTGAAAATCACCGCGGAAGGTGAAGCTCTTTTGCCAACGTTGACCAATTCCTTCGATCAAATGGCAATCACGCTGGACAGGATTGAAGCCGGGCAAGTTCGGGAATTGCTGTTTTTGGGCGTGGTTGGAACCTTTGCTGTCGGCTGGTTATTGCCAAGGTTTCCGGATTTTCAACAGCAGCATCCATTCATCGACGTGCGCATTTCGACAAACAATAATCGCGTCGATATGGCCGCTGAGGGGCTGCATTTTGCCATTCGCTTCGGCAGCGGCTCCTGGCACGGCACAGAAGCACTGCGTCTGTTCGACGCTCCGCTTTCGCCTCTGTGCACCCCCAGACTGGCAGACCGTTTAAGATCGCCCGCAGATCTTGCCGAAGCGACGCTTTTGCGGAGCTATAGGGCCGACGAGTGGAGTACCTGGTTCGAGGCCGCGGATGTTCCGCCGGCGGCACAGGTCAACGCAGGGATCGTTTTTGACTCTTCCCTCGCCATGATGGAGGCGGCCATGCAAGGATTGGGAATTGCTCTGGCGCCGCCGTCGATGTTTTCCAGGCATCTGTCATCAGGGGCTATATTACAACCTTTTCCCACGACCATATCATTGGGCAGCTATTGGCTGACTCGACTTCAATCAAGGCCGCCAACGGCAGCCATGCTCGCATTTTCCGATTGGATAACGTCGCAGATCTCTTCCGCATCTCAATGACAGCTTCTGGCGGATCGCGATCCTCGACCTGACGAGGCATAGACACGATAAAACATTTCGGTATGGCGCGCGCCATACCGAAATGCCCTTGCTTCTCAGAGGATGTTGCCGCCTTTGCCTACAAGGGAAGCTGCTTGCCGGCCTGTTCGCTGACCATGTATTCGGCGTACCAGTCCGGCCAGCCTTCGTCGTGCTTGCCGCCGTTTCGCTTCTCGTGTTCACCATGGGCAGTTGCCGCACGGCGGAGTGCTGACGCAAGCTCGGTCGACGTCGTGAATTTCGTCTCGTCGGCGTCGATGCGCCCCGGCAGCCGCGTGGTGACTTCCTGGAACAGCCAGCCGTTGCCGTCGGGATCCTTGAATGAGGCGAAGGAGCGATAGCTGCGATGATCGGGATCGCGGCCGGCGATCCGCAGGCGGCCGAACAGATAGGGTTCGTCCTTGCCGGCATAGACGCCGGCAGCGTCATGGAACACTTCGCTGACCTCGATGCCGCGGGCGATGAGATCGCGGCGAGCGGCCTCGATGTCGGAGACGATCAGGTAGAGCCCCTGGGCGGAACCGGGGGCCGCGGCGGTGACGTTCTTGCCGAAGATGATCGCGCAGCCGGAGCCGGGCGGGGTAAACTGGATTACACGGAAATCGGCATCATTGGCGAAGTCGGCGTCGAGCCGCCAGCCCAGGCCGTCGTAAAAGCGTTTGGCGCGATCGACGTCGGAAACGGGGATGACGACCACCTCGAGCTTGGTGTCGACGGGCTGTGTTCTCGGGGTCTCAATGGGGGTTTCACTGCGCATTGCATTGCTCATCTTCAGCTCCTTGGGGTTTTGGATGCGTTAAGAATGGCGATACATGTCAGTGGCCAGTGGACCACAGTGCGGTGAGGCCGTCGAATCAATTATTCTGTCTGGTTTGGCCGTGTAGCGGAGTTGTATCGAAGCGGCGGGACTGTTCCCGCCGTCTTCTGTTCGTCGAACCGCTGACTACGCGGCAAGAGCGGCGCGGGTTTTGCCGATCGTCAGAGCTGCCTTTGCCGCTTCACGGCCTTTCTCGACGAAGTGCGCGCGGTAGATCTGCTTGTGATGCTCGGTTTCCTGATACTGGTGCGGCGTCAACGACACCGACAGCACCGGCACGCCCGTATCCATGCCGGCGCGCATCAGCCCATCGACGACGGCCTGGGCGACAAATTCGTGGCGGTAGATTCCGCCGTCGACGACGAAGGCGGCGGCAATGACGGCGCCGTAACGCCCGGTTGCCGCAAGATCGCGGGAAAGCAGCGGCATCTCGAATGCGCCGGGAACATCGAACACGTCGACCTGCTCGGGCGGAACGAGCTGGTAGAAGCCATCAAGGGCGCGGTCGACGATGTCGGCGTGCCAGCTGGCTTTGACGAAGGCGTAGCGGGTGGGTGTCACGGTAATCTCCTTTGGCGAACAGACACATCACCCAAGGCGATCACGAACGTCCCCGACAGCCGCAAGGGCGGCAGGAACGCACGTTCTCTTTCATCCGGACTATGACCGTCGGCTCAGGCATCTCACCTGATCTGCTGACCCTTCCTGAGAAGGCGCTCGCGGGCTCGCAATCAAAATTGCATACCGCCGGTAGGGACTTTCACCCCGCCCTGAGAACGGCACGAACAATAGGGGGAAGGCGGCGGGCTGGCAATAGGTCGAAATGCTTTCGCGGCCGGAGCTGGATCAGAGCTCCCCAAGCGGCGATTTCGCTCGTTCGTCGATGGCGACCGGCAATCCCTCTTGCGGAGGAGGGGCATGCGCCTACATGCTCTCTGTGAGGACATCTAGGTCAGAAATACCACGACAAGACAGGACGCGCTGTCTCCGCCTGGGCGGGGCCGTGACAACCATGGGAGAGAGTGATGCCAGAATTTTTCGTCGTTCACCGCGAGGCGCATATCGCGGCGCCGCCGGCCGCGGTGTTTGCGCTGATGACCGATCCGGAGAAGATCCTGCGCTGGATGGGAACGGAAGCGCAGGTCGAGCCGCAGCCCGGCGGACTCTATCTCGTCAACGTCACCGGCGCCCGCTTTGCGCGCGGCTCGTTTCGTGAAGTGGTGCCGGTTCATCGCCTTGCCTACAGCTTCGGCTGGGACGGCAGCGAGGTGGTGCCGCCGGGGTCGAGCCTGGTCGAGATCGATCTGATCGAGCAGGGGGGCGGAACGCTGTTGCGGCTCACCCATAGCGGCCTGCCCAGCGCCGATCAATGCGCCGGCCATGCGGAAGGCTGGGCGCATTACCTCGGGCGGCTGACCGAAGTCGCCGCCGGGCGTAGTCCAGGTCCCGACCCATTTTACGGCAGGACGTAGCCCAGCGTTTCCACCTTCGACATCGCGCGCTGCCAGAACAGGATGATTTTAGGCTGGATCGGCCCAAAGTCTGAATCCTGTTCTAAATTAAAGAGTTAGAGCATAAGGTCGTCCGAAAACCGCTCACACTTTTCGGCATCATGCTCCAGCGCCAAACATGAACGCGCAGTTCATCTCCAGTTCAATTTAGCGGCCATAAAGTGGGGACGGCTGGATTGAAAATGGAGTTCTCGATGAAAGCGCTTTCTATCGCGGCCGCCTTGCTCGTTGGCGGCCTCTCGATCGGCACAGCTGAGGCGACGCCGATGGGGACAATCAATGTCCAGAGCAATGTCACAAAGGTCGACTACGCCTGCGGTCGCGGCTGGCATCTGACGCGCTGGGGCGAATGCCGGCGAAACTGGAGACGCCCGCCGCCGGTAGCTTTCTACGGTGGTCCGCCCCGCTGGGGCTGGGAGCGGCGTCACCGGGATTGGGATGATGGCCCGCGCTGGCGCCATGAGAGGCGCTGGGATCGCGACCGGCGTTGGCGGGATGACGACTAAAGGTCTCGCTTAGATGTAATGGATGAAGGCCGGAGCGATTTTCGCCCGGCCTTTTCTAATGAAACAGCTTCGCCGACGCTGACAGCCAGCGTTCTCCCGATTTGCCCGAGAGGGTCAGATCCTGCCGACGAGCCAGTGCTTGTCGTCGATCAATTCCTCGAGCTCGATGGGATCCTTGACGCCGAATTCGAACCATTCGACGAGTTCTTTCGCCTTGCGGCTGCTCTCCTCCGCCGTCAGCTCGACCTGATACCTTTCGCACCATCGCCGAAGGATCGACGTCAGCAGCGTCATGTCATTCCCATCCAGCGGATCTTTCGGCCAGAATATCGTGCCCATCGTACCCCTCAATCACACGATGACGAACGGCCCTATAATGGAATCAAAGTCGCGCAAGTTTAAAGTGTTTATTTTTTGTTTTCCACCGTGGCGAATGGCTTTCGACAGGGAGCGGACGTCCTTTTTCGAACCCGGGGATGACCGCAAGCGGTCACTCCGGGGATGTCCTTGCGGCCGCCCCGGTGAGCGTGCGATGTTAAGCCATGGATCTGCCGTCCCCCCTTGCCTGGCTGATTGACGAGGCCGGCGCCTCGCCTGGTCCCGAACGGTTTCTGGCCGAACTCGGGCGCCGGCTGCTGGCCGATGGCCTGCCGCTTTCCGGTGGCGCGCTGACGCTTTCGGTGCCGCATCCGATCATCGCGCGGCGCACCTGGCTGTGGCGGGCCGAGACCGGTGCTGTCATCGAGGCGTTGGCCTTCGCCGCGGCTCCGCAGAGTGAGGCCGGGCGCGAGTGGCTGGCCGGGTTGGGACCGGTATGGGAGGATAGGATCGGGCCTGTACAGGACAATCAGATATCTGACAGACCGGTGCTCGGCTGGGCGGGTATCGCCAATGGGGCGGGGGCCGGTGCATTCGGCCCGGCTGAGGCTGGCCTGCTGCACGAGGTCGCGCGTTTTGCTGGAGCGCCGCTCGCCGCCTTGGCGGCGCGGGAGGCGAAGGCCGCGCTGCTTGAAGCCTATCTCGGCCGCCGCAGCGCCGCCCGGGTGCAGGCCGGCGCCCTTGCCCGCGGCACCGGCGAGACCATCCGCGCAGCCCTTCTCTGCGCCGATCTGCGCGACTTCACCGCGCTCTCCGAAGTGACCGAGCCTCACGTGATGATCACCGCACTGGATGCCTGGTTCGACCGCGTCGCCGGCGCCGTGCATGCCTTCGGGGGCGAGGTGCTGAAGTTCATCGGCGACGGCGTGCTGGCGATCTTTCCGGTCACGGCTACGTCGAGCGAGGGCGACGCCGCTCGAGGGGATTGCGAGGCCTGCGAGGCAGCACTGCGCGCGGTCGCCGCCAGCCGCGCCGGCATGGCCCATCTCGATCAGGTGCGCCAGGCGCAGGGGCTGGCGCTGCTGCCCTTCGGCGCAGCATTGCATTTTGGCGAGATCCTGTGGGGCAATATTGGTGCTGCCGACCGGTTGGACTTTACGGCCATCGGCCCCGCCGTCAATCTGGTCAGCCGGCTGGAAGGGCTGTGTAAGCCGCTCGGCCGAAGCGTGCTGATCTCGGGCGCGGTTGCGGCGAATACGGCGACGGCACTGATGCCGCTCGGAGAGCACACCTTGCGTGGCATCGCCGACCCTTGCGCGGTCTTCACCCTGCCTGAGGATTGAGCTGCGGACAGGGCAGTTGCATTTATGCAAAGAAAGCTTTGCAAAGATATCTTTGCAATAGTAGGCTTCCGGCATGAAAAATCCGCGCCCGCAGCCTGCTCAATCCGTCACCGCACCCCGCACCCTCAGCCGTGTCGTGCCCGATCCAACCGCGCTGAAGGCGCTGACGCATCCTGTCCGGCTGCGCATGCTCGGCATGCTCAGGCTCGATGGCCCCGCCACCGCGACGCAGCTTGCGGCGCGGCTCGGGCTGAATAGCGGCGCGACCAGCTATCACCTGCGTCAGCTCGCCCAGTACGGATTCATCGAGGAAGCGCCGCATGCTTCGCGGCGCGACCGCTGGTGGCGCGCCAGGCACGAGCTCACCTCGGTGCCGGCAAGCGAGGTTGAGGGCGAAGGGCTGGATCTCGATCTCGCCTTCAACCAGGCGATACTCTCTCTGCAGGTCGGCCATATGCAACAGGCGCTGGAGGAATATGCCGAGCTGCCGGCGGAATGGCGCAAGGCGAGTACAGCCAGCGACATCATCATCCCGATGACGGCGGAACAGGCCGAAGCCCTGACCAGGCGGCTGAYCGATATCATTCTCGAAGCGATGCGGGTGGCTCCGCCTTTGGGAGAGCGGGCACCCCCGGATATGGTTCCTTTCTCGATCATGCTGCACGCCTTTCCCTATCCGGGCCGGCTCCCGCATCGCGAGGGGGATGATGGGTCATGAAGAAGGGTGGGCCATTCCTGGCGCTTGCCGCGGCCGAGACGCTTTCGCTTTCCGGCACGCGGCTGTCGACCATCGCTATTCCCTGGCTGGTGCTGAGCACGACGGGCAGCCCCGTTTTAACCGGGCTGACGGCGATGATGGAGATGCTGCCCTATGTCGCCGCCAAGGCGCTCAGTGGGCCGCTGATCGACCGCGTCGGCCCGAAGCGCATCGCTGTCGTCTGCGACATCGCTTCGGTGGCCGTGGTGATGCTGGTGCCGATGCTCGACTGGTTCGGCCTGCTTGGTATGCCGCTGCTGCTGCCTGTTGTCTTTGCCATGGGCATGCTGCGCGGCCCTTCCGATGCCGCCAAGCAGGCGATGGTTCCTGATATCGCCGCGCTGGCGGCCATGCCGCTCGAACGGGTGACCGGCGTCGTCGGCGCCATCGAGCGGCTGGCCTCAACGGCGGGTGCTGCGGGTGCCGGAGCGCTGATCGGCTTGATCGGCCCGGGCCAGGCGCTCGTCGTCAATGCCATTACCTTCGCTGCCGCGGCGCTGATCGTTGGAGTGGGCATCCCCCGGCTCAGGAGTATGTCTGAGCTACGCGACGCGCCCGAGGCCCGGCCGGGCGGGATGTCGTCCTATCTCGGCGATCTCAGGGAAGGCTGGCGCTTTCTGCGCGGCGACGCGGTGCTCGTCAGCATTGTCATCATGGTGGCGACCACCAACCTGCTGGACCAGGCCTATCACGCGGTGCTGCTGCCCGTCTGGACCCAGAGCTCAGGCCATGGCCCAGAATTGTTGGGGGCGATGTTTTCGGCCTTCACCGGCGCCTCGATCGCGGGTGCTGCGATTGCCGCTGCGATCGGCGAGCGGATACCGCGCCTGATGGTTTATACCGCGGCCTTCCTGCTGACCGGATTTCCGCGCTTTCTCGTTATTGCCCTGGATGCGCCGCTCTCCCTCATCTTCCTCACCCTGACAATCGCGGGATTTGCCTCGGGCTTCCTCAATCCGATCCTGTCGGYGGTGATCTTCGAGCGCATCCCCAAGCCGCTGACCGGCCGCGTCACCGCGATGAACGCCGCCCTCTGCTTCGCGCTCATCCCCTTCGGCGGCCTCGTCGGCGGCGCACTGATCAGCATGATCGGCCTTGCCGCGGCGCTCTCGCTCACTGGGCTCACCTATCTCGCCGCAACGCTCTTTCCCCTGGCGCTGAAGAGCTTCCGCGGCTTCGACAAGCCTATCACCCAGAGCTAGCGTCGCGGTTGCGTGCCTGGCCCAGGTGCCCAAGCTCCTCGACCATCAGATCGATGAAATGGCGGACACGCGGTTCCAGCAGGCGCTTGTCGGGATAGAGAGCGACGATCTTTGCGTCGTCAGTTTCGAGGCCGGGCAGGACCTGCCGGAGGCGCCCGGCGACGAGATCATCGGCGACGAGAAAATCGGGAAGGAGGGCAATCCCCAGTCCCGCCAGGGCGGCGTCGCGGATCGCCTCTGCGCTGTCGAGCCTCAGACGGCTGCGCCCTTGCGCTTTGACCCAGGGACCGCCTTCCCCGCGAAAGCGCCAGCCCTGCCTTTGATTGCGGCTGGCAAAGATCAGGCAGTCGTGGGCCGTGATATCGTCGATATCGCCCGGCTCCCCGCGCTCTGCGAGGTAAGACGGCGAGGCGCAGAGCCGCGCCTTGTATCTGGCGACCGGCCGCGCGATCAGGCCGGTGTCCGTCGCCGTCGCGCCGATCCGGATTGCCAGATCGAAGCCGTCCTCGACGATGTCGGCCGGGCGATCGGTGAAGCTCACTTCGACCTGGATGTCGGGCCAGGCCCGAAGATATTTTTTAAGCAGGGGCAGCATGACGAGCCGCCCGAAGGCATCGGGAACCGTGAGCCTGAGAACGCCTCGCGGCGTGCTGTTCTGCCCTGCCACGCTCGCCTCCGCCTCGTCGACCGATTCAAGGATCTGCAGCCCGCGCTCGTAGAACATCCGGCCTTCGTCGGTCAGGCTCAGCGTCCTCGTCGTGCGGTTGAGCAGACGCGCGCCGAGCCGGTCTTCCAGTCGGATGACTGCCTTGCCAGCCGCCGAACGGGACAAGCCCATAGCCTGGCCGCCGGCGATAAAGCTCCCCGCATCGACGACGGCCATGAAGATCAGGATATCGTTCAGGTTCGTACGCGGCATGAGGCAACTCGAGCGGTTCGGCTACATCAATAAGTCGGGCAGTCATGGGATCGTTCAAGGCCCGGACCATCAACGCCCATCGCGGCAGTAAGGTCCCCACGCTTCGATTCTATGTAGACGTCCCTTCGCCAATCAACCGGATAGCAGGTCAAAGATGGGCACTGGAAAGCCGGGCTACAGCATGTCGCCGAGGCTCCAGTGGTTGTTCCATCGGACGTCGATCTCGTCGTCGACATTCTGATATCTTATGTCGGTGGAAAGGCGCAGCCGCCGGCTGCGGTCCTGATTGATGGTCGAGGCGTGGATCATGTAGGGCGAGTGGAGCACCACGTCACCCGCCTCATAATCGGCCGCGAGCCAGCGGGTGTCGAAGCGCTTCGCCATATCCGGGAGATCCTTCGAGACCCAGCCGCCTTCCGCCATGTGACTGTTATAGGCGCTGATCCGCTCTTCCGGAGAAAGATCGCCACTCGTGGCCCGGAACTCGGCTTCCATCTTGACACCCAACGCGTGCGAGCCTTCGAGGTAAACCAGGCCGCCCATCTCGGTGGGGATGTCGCCGATTGGAATCCAGGCCGTCACCAGGCGGCTGGTGCCGCCGCGGAGATAGACGAGATCATAGTGGGCGGGCGTGGCCGTCGGCGATCCCGGCTGGATGAAACGCATGAGCTTGCGCTTATGCAGATAGGAAATGCCCTGCAGGAAATCGTCCATGAAGCGGGCGAGTGGCGGTTGCGCACAAAAGCCTTCATAGGCGGCTGAGCGAACGAGCGACATCAGGCGCCGGTCCGCCAGGCTCCTGTCGAAGCCACCGGCAGACGCAATGCCAAGGGAAAAATCGCTGCCGGGTTCGACCAGTCCGGTTTCGGCGAGATGTTCGAAGACCCAGCGGCGGAAGTCGATCACGCCAGCCTTCGGCAGAAGGCCTTTCAGCCAGACATAGCCATCGTCCTGGTAGCGGCGGCGGATGGCGTCGACGCCGATGGCGGGATCGGTCGGCGTGAGCCAGCCCGTTCGCTCCGCAGGCAAGGTCTTGCCATGGGCGGCAAGGGAAAATTCCGGCTTTCGGACCTGCATGACCTCCGCAGCAATTGACATTTCACTCCTCCGTCGCTTCAGTTGGTTTGTCATCAATTACCTGATCTGGCACGCCAACCGACATAGAGGAAATTCATACCTGGACTTTTCGCTCATCATGAGAAACGCCGAAGCCATCTATAGAACGCCGCTTGCCGCTGCCGGCGGACTTGCTGTCACCGGCGGCGGCAGGCAGCAGGCCCGCCGCGCGGTGACTGAGCGGAAACTCCCGAGTTTCGCCGTCGTCCTGGTAGAGCGCGGGCAGGGCTGGCTGGAAACCGCCGCCAGCGGCCGGCTGGGCCTGACCGGACCTGCACTGTTTTGGCTGTTTCCCAACCGGGTGCATTCCTATGGCCCCGACGAAGGCGGCTGGGACGAGCGCTGGGCGCTTTTCGAAGGATCTTTCATGCGGGACTTCGTGAGGCTGAGGATTATCTCCGAGCGACATCCCGTCGTGGCTTTGCATCATCTCGATGAGGTGGTCCGGCTGTTCGGCAAGCTTCATGCCGATCTGCTTGACGATACCAATCTCGGGCAGGCATCGGCGGCATTGATGCTGCATCATATCGTCATATCAGCCGCCAGACAGGCAAGCGGCGCGGCCGATCGACGCCAGGAAAGGCGCGACATGGCCGACATCGTGGAAACGCTACGGCGGCGGGCGATGCAACCGTTGGACCTCGCAGCCTTTGCTGCCGAGCACGGCATGTCGCCGGCCACGCTGCGCCGGCGGCTCACGCTCGAAACCGGATTGCCTCCCAAGGCATTTCAGCTTCGGGCGCGCATGGACCATGCCAAACAGCTATTGGCAACCACCGACGAAAAGATCGAAACGGTGGCCGCCATGATCGGCCTGGATGATCCGTTTTATTTTTCGCGTGTCTTTCACGAACGCGAAGGCTGCAGTCCTCGCGAATTTCGCGCGAGGTATCCGCGAGTTTGAGAGCCCGGCAGCTGTGGCCGGAGCGTCAGCGCCAACCCATCGCAGGCGCGACATGGGTCAGGATCGCTTCGATGACATGGGCGTTGTATTCGACGCCGAGCTGGTTGGGGACGGTGAGCAGCAGCGTGTCGGCCTCGGCGATCGCCTCGTCCTCGGCGAGCTGCCTGATCAGGGCATCGGGCTCGGCGGCATAGCTGCGACCGAAGATCGCCCGGGTCTTCTCGTCGATGAAGCCGATCTTGTCCTCACCGTCGTTGCCGTAGCCGAAATAGGCGCGGTCGCGATCGTCGACGAGCGCGAAGATGCTGCGGCTGACCGAGACGCGAGGCTGGCGCGTGTGGCCGGCTTCTTTCCAGGCCTCGCGGTATGCCCGGATCTGGTCGGCCTGCTGGACGTGGAAGGGCTCGCCCGTTTCGTCGTCCTTCAGCGTCGAGCTCTGCAGGTTCATACCGAGCTTGGCTGCCCAGACGGCGGTGGCATTRGAGCTGGCGCCCCACCAGATCCGTTCACGCAGGCCCTCGGAATGCGGCTCGAGGCGCAGCAGGCCAGGCGGGTTCGGAAACATTGGCCGCGGGTTCGGCTTGGCAAAACCTTCGCCGCGCAACACTTCGAGGAAGACTTCGGCATGGTGGCGGGCCATGTCGGCCTCGCTCTGGCCTTCGGGCGGGGCATAGCCGAAATGGCGCCAGCCATCGATCACCTGTTCGGGCGAACCGCGGCTGATGCCGAGCTGCAGACGGCCGCCGGCGATGAGGTCGGCCGCACCGGCATCTTCGGCCATGTAGAGCGGGTTTTCGTAGCGCATGTCGATGACGGCAGTGCCGATCTCGATGCGGCTGGTTCTCGCGCCGACGGCTGATAGCAGCGGGAAGGGTGCTGCCAGCTGTCGGGCGAAGTGGTGCACGCGGAAATACGCCCCGTCAGCCCCGAGCTCCTCGGCCGCGACGGCAAGGTCGATCGACTGCAGCAGCGCATCGCCGGCCGAGCGCGTCTGCGATTGAGGCGAGGGCGTCCAGTGTCCGAACGAGAGAAAACCAATCTTCTTCATGCCGATGCCGCACCTTGATCCGTTGTATCTGGGTTCGACCGGTCATCGCACAGTTTCGGCCCGGAAGACAATCGGAACCGAAAGGGGCCGAGCGCGTGCAGCGCTTTTCCCGCACGACCACATGGCGCTGCTCGGCCTATGAATACCGGGCGGTGGCGACGGGCGCGATGAGCTTTGCCCTGAACGCCGAGCTCAAACCCTGGGACCACGCCGCCGGCGTCCTGATCCACCTCGAAGCCAGCGGCTATAGTGCGCTCCTCTCCGGCGAAGCCTATCGGCCGGCGATGACCAAGGGCTGGCTGCTGTTGGCGCCGGATGCCGAAAGCTGGGAAGCGATCCGGCGGAGTTTTGCCGAGGGGTGATGGCGGTTAGCACGCTGGCGGAAAATCTAGCGAAGGCGCCCACTTGAAGCGGGAGGCGCAAGACGCTGCCCTTGACCCAACCCTCTTCCAGTACACGGGGCGAGGGGACGTGGCATGCGGGAGGTGGGCAGGGAACGGAGAAAGTGCAGGCAGGCGGATGAGGGCTTTTATTTTGTGCCGATGGCGGTCGCTCGAACATCGTAACGACTAGCGGAAACCTGAGCGTATTTGTATCGTCGCTTAGCGGGGTTGCGCCATTTGCATGACAGGGTGATCCCATCAAGGCGCTTACTACTCGCCAGAGGCTGCATGAAAATCATAGATAGTACAACGACGTCCCGTGCAATCGGTTGTATTCTCGGTCAACTGGCAGGAGATGCGCTTGGCTCGCTGGTGGAGTTTCAGACGCCCCAAGAAATACGCCAGAAATATCCCCGTGGCGTCCGCGAAATTCATGATGGCGGCGCATGGAACACCATTGCCGGTCAACCGACTGATGACTCCGAGATGGCGCTGGCTTTGGCCAGATCGATTGTCGCGGAAGGAGCATACATTCAAGACGCTGCCCGACGGGCCTATGAAGACTGGCTGGCATCCAAGCCTTTCGACATTGGCCGGACGGTATATAATGGAATTCGCTACGAGCCTGATCATCAAAGCCAAGCCAACGGTGCGCTCATGCGCGTGTCACCTCTCGGCATTTTTGGATCTCAGTTTCCAACCGAACGGGTCGGGTTCTGGGCGGAACAGGACGCCATCATCACACATCCGAACCTTGTGTGCCGGCAGATCAACAATCTCTTTGCTCGCGCGCTATCGTACACAATTGCCGAAGGCCCGACGCCTCGAGATGTTTATCAGACGATCAGAAAATGGTCCGATGAGCTTGGTGTCCATGACAGCATTCGTGATGCAATCGCCGCCGCCGAAAAGGAACCGCCAAAGGACTTCGTGAATCAGCAAGGCTGGGTCCTGATCGCGTTTCAGAATGCCATTTTTCAATTGCTGCATTCGAATTCCTTGGAGGACGGCGTAGTGAGCACCGTCTCAAATGGTGGTGATACTGATACGAACGCAGCGATTGCTGGAGCTCTGCTCGGTGCGATTCATGGGGAGTGCGCAATTCCCAGCCGATGGCGTGAATCGATACTTTCCTGCCGACCACACGAGGGAAACCCAAAGGTCGCGCATCCAAGGCCTGAACTATATTGGCCGGTTGATTGCATCGAGCTGGCCAGCCAGTTGTTGAAGAGGGCTGGTTAGCAATGCCGTACCCATCCGCAGATCGGCATCCTCGGCGGCCGATGCGCCGATCAATATGCGAACTCAAGCCAAAGGCGAGGCAATCGCCGTAAGTGCCGGGAAATGAGTCGGATTTTCTGTCGGCAGTATTGAGATCTGCCGCGGCGATCCGGACTTCACCTGACCCCCGACAGGCGCTAAAAATGAAACATGCGCTACACGTTCGCCATAGGTGATATCCACGGCTGTATCGATCCGCTGAACAGGATGATCGATCGGGTCGAGGCTTATGCGTCTGAAGGGACCGTCGTCTTCCTTGGCGACTATGTCGATCGCGGGCCTGACAGCAAAAGCGTCCTCGACCGGATCATCGCCGGTCCATCGGACCCGTGGCGATGGATCTGCCTGAAAGGCAATCATGAGGACCTGATGGTTGCTGCCTATGCCGATAGCGACAGCAGAGACGTCTGGATCGGAATCGGCATCGGCGGACTTGAAACCGAAATGTCCTATGGCGGCAGAGTTCTGCCCCAGCATCTGCAATGGGCGGCCGATCTTCCCTTCATGCACATTGATCGATATCGCATCTTCGTCCATGCGGGCGTCGATCCAGCATTTCCGCTGCAGCAGCAGAGCGAGCACGATCTTCTCTGGTTACGGTTCCCTCCCGGTGAGTCCAGCGACTATTGGGGCAAGCACCTGGTCCACGGCCATACACCGTCGCTGTCTAACCCGGTGACGACAGGAAACCGCACCAACATCGACAGCGGCTGCGTCTTCGGCGGCAAGCTTTCCTGTGCGGTCTTCGACGACGATGTTGCCGGCGGGCCGATCGACTTTATCGAGGTGAGGGCATGAACTTGGTCGCGCCGGTAGGAGGTAAAGCCGGACGCGGCTGAGTGGGAGTGCGGCTTGCTCCCTCTTCTCCCCGCTGGGAAGATACCGGTGGCGTCGTGGAGCGTTATCGGGGGCTTGTGCCCCGCCAGCCAGCGGCGAGCCGCAGCCAGGGTGCCAAGTGGAAGCCGCTCATCAGCAGGTACATCGGCACCATTCCGCCGATCGGGAAGGCATCCGGCATTGTCGTGCAGATCATGTCGGCGCTGCCGGTCGTGGCTGTCAGCACCGCCATGATCGCGAATGTCGGAGCGGCTGCAAGCGACAGCCAATCGGCGGCGCGGCCGGTGATCCGGCTGCTTGGGCTAGCCATGCCACCGCTCGGTTTCCCAGCTGATCCATCCKCGGCGGCAGCCAGCGAGAGCCATTCGGCGGCGTTGAGAGCGACGTTGCCGTCGCCTCTGCTTGGAGTGTGGGCGGAGAACAGCATCGGCGTCACTCCTTGCCGTACCGGTCGTGGTGGCGCCACCAGATGCCGGTTTCGTTGCGGCCCTTGGGGGCGCGGTCGAGCCATTGATACATGCCCCATAACCCGTCCAGCCCGCGCGCATAGCTGGAATAGCTGTGGTAGACGGCACCGTCGATGAGCTCGAAGGCGCTGACACCCGGGCGGTCGCGGGTATAGGTGGGGACATCGGTGCCGGTCATGGCGGCGATCTGGGTGATCGGCGCCTCGCTGTCGCGGGGCTGCCGCTCCTGGACAGTCCTTGCGGTGAGCGGTTGGGGGGCGGGAGGTTCGCGGCGATAATTATAGTCTACATCGCCCTGGTGCTGCTGCTCGGCAGAGAACCAGACGCTGAAATCGCCGTTGAAGTCGTTGCCGAAGGACGACGCCCAGGGAAAGCTCCAGTCCATCCGTCGCTTGAATGCTTCGAGCTTTGCCAACGGCGCCCGGGAGACCGCCCAAAAGGCGACGTCGTGGTTCTCCAGGTGAACGAAGAAGCCGTTGAAGCCATCGGCGATCGACGAGCAGGACGGGCATCCCGCGGTATAGTCCGGCCCGAACATGAAGTGATAGACGAGAAGCTGCGAGCGGCCACCGAAGAGGTCCTTCAGCGAGACGTTGCCGCCGTCGGTGTCGAAGCGGTATTGCTTGTCGATCCTCACTCGCGGCAATTGCTGGCGCTTCATCGCCAGCGCGTCGCTCTGCCGGGTCAGTTCCTTCTCCTCCTCGAGCAGATCGAGCCTTGCTGCCAGCCACTGCTGGCGTGTTGCGTTCAGCTGTTCCGTCATGGGTCTTCTCCTTTGCCTGTCTCTCGTCGTAGCATCCGGCGCAGGCTTGCTTGCCGGTCGACGACAAATCTAAGGCCAGGTGGGGAAACGGTGGGAGTGACAAGTGTGACGGGATTTGAATGGACTCGCTGATCACGGCGGCGGCGCAGGCGCTGGCAGCGGGCGATGCGCTTGGCGCGCTGAAGCGGGTGGCGCTGCGCGACGATGCGCCGGCGCTGGCGCTGCGCGGCATTGCGATGGCGCAGCTCGGCGATCTCGTCCGCGCCAAGGCGCTGCTGAAGAGTGCGGCGCGTGCCTTCGGCCCGCGGGAGGCGATGGCCCGGGCCCGCTGCGTGGTCGCCGAGGCCGAGATCGCGCTCGTCTCGCGCGATCTCACCTGGCCGCCCAAGGCGCTGGAAGCGGCGCGCAAGGTGCTCGAAGCGCATGGCGACAGGGTCAATGCCGCCCATGCCAGGAATGTCGAGCTTCGCCGGCTGGTGCTGATCGGCCGGCTCGACGAGGCCGAGCGGGCGCTGGAAACGCTCGATCCAACGCCGCTGCCGCCGGCGGCGAGGGCCGCTCATGAGCTGGTGGTCGCGGGCATCGCGATCCGGCGCCTGCAGACGAATGCGGCGCACGAGGCTCTCGACCGGGCGAGGCGGGCTGCACGCGAGGCCGGTATGCCGGTATTGACGGCGGAGGTGGAAAATGCCGCCCACGTGCTCAGCGCGCCGGTGGCGCGGCTGATCTCGCGCTGGCGGGAAAGCCCGCTGTTGCTTGAGGAGGTGGAAGAGCTGCTGGGTTCGGGCACGCTTGTCGTCGATGCCTGCCGCCACGTCGTGCGCGACGATCAGCTGTCGGTGTCGCTGGCAACGCGGCCCGTGCTCTTCACGCTCGCCCGGACGCTTGCCGAAGCCTGGCCGACGGATGTGGCACGCGGCACGCTCATCGCGCGCGCCTTCCGCGGCAAACATGCTGATGAATCGCATCGCGCCCGGCTGCGCGTCGAGATCGGCCGGCTGCGCGCCGAACTGCGGGGACTGGCGGAAGTTTCGGCAACGAAACGCGGCTTTGCGCTTTCGCCGCGGCGTGCCGAAGAGACCGCCGTGCTGGCGCCGCTGGTCGAAGGCCAGCACGGGGCGGTGCTCGCCTTTCTCGCCGATGGCGAGGCGTGGTCGAGCTCGGCGCTCGCGATTGCGCTCGGCACCAGCCCGCGCACCGTGCAGCGGGCGCTGGATTCGGTCGCCGATGAAGGCAGGGTGCAGTCCTTCGGGCGCGGGCGGGCGCGGCGCTGGATGAGCCCGCCGCTGCCCGGTTTCCCGACGATCTTGTTACTCCCGGGACCGTTGCCAAGCGATTAGTATGGCCTGACTGATGAGGATGGCCCTACGGGCGAACAGGATGGAAGAGATGAAAAAATCGGCTGCGACGATCATCCGTGAATATGGACCCTTTCCCGGTGCCGAGCGCGTCAACGGCGTCACCTTCGACGGTGAGCACGTCTGGTTCGCATCGGGTGACAAGCTGAATGCGCTCGATCCCGCAAGCGGCGAGGTGGTGCGCTCGATCGAGGTCGCATCGCATGCCGGCACGGCCTTCGATGGCGAGTTCCTCTATCAGATCGCCGAGGATGTCATTCACAAGATCGACCCGAAGTCCGGGCGTATCCTTTCCACCATCCCGGCGCCGGGCAATGGCGGCGATTCCGGCCTTGCCTGGGCCGAAGGCTCGCTCTGGGTCGGCCAGCACCGCGGCCGCAGAATCCATCAGATCGACCCGGAAACCGGCAAGATTCTCCGCACCATCGAATCCAACCGCGTCGTGACAGGCGTCACCTGGGTCGACGGCCAGCTCTGGCACGGCACCTGGGAGGGCGATGACAGCGACGTCAGGCGCATCGACCCGGAAACCGGAGAGGTGCTGGAGCGGCTGGAGATGCCCGAGGGCACCGGCGTCTCCGGCCTCGAATCCGACGGCGGCGACTGCTTCTTCTGCGGCGGAGGCGGCAGCGGCAAGATCCGCGCGGTGCGCCGGCCGGGTTGAGCGCGATGCGCCACCGTGGTGAGGCCCGGTCCGGCGAAGCGGGAGCAATCGATCCAGTGAACCGATTGCAGGGCCGAACGCCCTGAGCCATGCGAAGGGTTGGGAGAGGCAAGTTGACATGGGGAAGTAGTCGATGCGGCGTATCTTCCCCCCGGCGACAGTCAGCTCGCCAAGCCGGACGTCGATATCAAGGTCAGTCGTAAGAATTTCGATCAAGTGAGCGATTGATTTCATCACGTCACGATCTACTTTCGCGGCAGTGTCGAGGTTTCGGTCGAAGGCTGTACGCAAAGCCGGTATGATCGCGGGGGAGAGACTTTGAAACATCTGCGCACGACGCTCGGGCCTAAGAGCAGATCCGAACTTGGGATGATCCTCCCGCATGAGCACGTCTTCGTCGACCTCAGGACGCCGGACCAGCCCGGTTATGCAGAAGCAGACATCGAAGACGTCGTTCGGTTGATGGCCCCCGAAATCGAGCGGATCAAGAAGCTCGGGGTGACGGCACTGGTCGAATGCTCGACGGGCGGTGTTGGACGCCGTGCGGATATCGATCTTGCCGTGTCGCTCGCGACGGATTTTCCGATCGTCGTGCCCACCGGCAATTACCGTGAACCCTGGATTCCCGAATGGGTCCGTCAGGCTTCCGAGAAAGAGCTGGAGGCATGGATGCTTCGCGAGCTGACGGAGCAGATCGACAAGACCGGGTTCCAGGCAGGCTGGATCAAGCTCAGCGCCGGCGATGACGGCATGACGGCGCTCGAGACGAAAATCCTGCGGGCAGCCGCGCGCGCCGCGGCGCAGACGGACGCCGTCATCGGCAGTCATACGATCAGGGGACGGGTCGTCATGGATCAGCTCGATGTCATCGAGGCAGAGGGCTACAGGGCTGACAGGTTCATCTCGATCCATACGCAGGAAGAAAAGGACTTCGCCTATAATGTCGCTGTCGCCGAGCGAGGCGCCTGGATCGAGTATGACCATGTCGGCCGGGGCGGAGACAACGAGGTGGCGGAGCTGGTGATCAGGGCGCTGGAGGCGGGCTGCGGCGATCACCTGTTGTTGAGCCATGACCGGGGCTGGTTCGATCCGGCGTTGCCGATGGGCGGGATACCCAAACCGTACACCCATCTTTCCACCGTCTTGCTGCCCGAGCTGAAACGGCGGGGCATAGACGACGGGACCCTGATGCGCCTGACCCACGACAATCCATTCGAGGCATTCGCCCGATAGGGGAGTGGCTGGCCTAATTGCTCGAAAGGGCATTTGTTTCAAGTTCAGGCCGAAATGTTGATCAGCCGGGCTCGCGGGGGCCCATTCAGAAATCGACGCGATACCGGGATCTATGCCGCGCCGCGCTCGTCGAACAAAAGCGCCATGCTGATCGCATCGATGAACTGACCGTCGATGCGTGCCGCACGTCGGACGATGCCTTCGCGTGCAAATCCCATCTTTTCGTAGAGAGCGATAGCACGGGCGTTGTCTTCATAAACATCGAGTTCAACCCTGGCAAAACCGCTTTTCTGCGCGGCTCTCAATGTGGTCTCGATGAGCCTTCGTCCGAGGCCCTTGCCCCGATAGGCGGGAAGGATCCCCATTCCGAGTTTTCCGCGATGGGCGTGGGACGGGAAAAAATGCCGGCTGATGTCGCACCAGCCGAGGACCTGGTTTTCAGCGGTGGCGACGAATTGCGGATTGCCTTTTGCAATCATGTCCATCACGAACTCACGCATCTGCGGCAGGGGCGTTGCTTCCAGCATGGACAGGTATTTTTTCTCCCGCGCGACCACGTCGAGCGCATGATGAAAGCTGTCGATATGGACGGCAGCGATCGGCTCGATCCTGATGCCTGATTTATCCGACGATGCTGCATCCATGTGCTTCTCCTTCAACGATTGCGATGCCTATGGGGGGACCTGCCGCAGACCCGCACGGGAGCGCATAATTCACGGTCCGTCAACCTTTGCGTGTCAATTTCTCGGCAGCGGGCGCCATCAAAAGGTTGCAGGTATTGAAGGTCGGGCTCACATCGCACATTACGTTCGTCCTGGTGACGCTCACCTGCGCGGCGGCTGTGTTGCTGTGCGGATTTGCGTGGCTCGCAGCGGTGAAGGTCGATGATCTCTCGCTCCGTCGGCAGGCCGAATTCGTCCGACAGGGACTGGAAGAGCAGATCGCGGCACTTCCGCGGGAGCAGGAAAGCGTCACCAAATGGGACGATGCCTTCCTCTATACCAAACAGCGGAACCATGAGTGGCTGCTCGACAATATCGGCCAGTGGACCAACCGGTATTTCGGGCACGACAGAACCTACATCTTCGACGACACCAATCGCCTGATGTTCGCCTTCCGTGACGGCGCCGATGCCATGCCGCCGCGGCTCGGTGACGACGACGGCCAAGAAATGACTGCTCTCGCCGGAGAGATTCGCGCCGTTCTCGTCGAGCGGGCTGCAAAGCCCGGCGCTGAAGCGCTTGGTCAACTGGCCAAGGTTCGGACGATTATGATCGGCAACAGACCGGCAATTGCCAGTGCGCGTCCCATTCTGCCGAGCTCGGCCAGGATGCAGATCGAGGCGGGCCAGGAGTTCATCGCCATCTCGGTCAAGTTCATCGATGGAATAACTGCCGAAAACATCGCCCATCATGCGCTGCTCGAAGGGTTGCATTTCGCGCCTTCGAAAGGTGAGGACGAGCGGGCGCAAGTGTTGGTGTCGTCCCATAACGGCGGCACGATCGGCTATCTCGTGTGGCCGCCTATCCTGCCCGGTTTTATGCTGCTTCATCAAATCGCGCCGGCAGGGCTCGGTTGCCTGGCGCTGCTGATCACCGTGGTGTTCTGGCTCGGACGAGGTCTGCATCGCACCTCGCTGACCCTGCTGGACAGCCAAGAGCAGCTCACCCACCACCGCAACCATCTGGAAGAGATGGTGGCCGATCGAACGGCCGAGATCGAAAGGCAGAGAGAGGAACTGGACCGCCTGCTGGTGCACGAACGCCAGGTGAATGCGCTCCAGCGCCAGTTCGTCGCCATGGCCTCGCACGAGTTTCGCACGCCGCTCGCCATCATCGACGCCGCTGCGCAGCGGCTCTGCCGCTCGACCACCAACGTCAGCGGCGATTACGTTCACGAAAAGGCCGGCGTGATCCGCAGTGCGGTGGTGCGCATGGTCGATCTGATGGAGAGTATCCTCGCCAGCGGGCGGCTCGAAACCGGACAGATCACACTGAAGCGGAGCGAAGGTGACCTGAAAGCGGTGCTCGTCACGTGCTGCGACAGGCAGCGCCATCTCAGCCGCACGCATGTGTTCCATCTCGATCTTGAGCCCATACCGGATGTATTGACGTTCGACCGCAGCGCGATGGAACAGGTCTTCACCAACCTGATTTCGAACGCCGTCAAATATTCACCCAACGCGCCTGACATTCATGTTCGCGCCCGGGCCGACGACAAGACGGTGGAGATCGCCATCTCCGACAGCGGCATCGGCATGGATGCGGAGGATCTGCCGAAGCTGTTCCAGCCCTATTATCGCGCCCGCAGCGCGACGGGCATTGCCGGGACGGGCATCGGTCTCAACGTCGTCAAGCAGGTTATCGAACTACACGGCGGCACCGTCGAGGTGACGAGCGAGCTTGGCAAAGGCACAACATTTACCATTCTTCTGCCAATAGAGTTTCTATTGTCGGATCAACAAGTCGCAGCTTAAGGAAGAGCTCATGGTTACAGTCCTGTGCATAGAAGACGAAGTCGAGATCCGGAACCTCCTCGTCGAAGAGTTGAGCGAAGCCGGCTACAGGACGCTCGAGGCCTCGAACGGCGCCGAGGGACTGGAAATGATCCTGTCGAAATGGCCCGATATCGTCATTAGCGATATTTCGATGCCGGTCATGGACGGGCACCAGCTTCTGGCGGAAATTCAGATCAATCATCCCGAGCTCTCCAACATTCCCTTCATCCTGCTGACGGCACTGACCGACCGGGAAAACACGCTAGCCGGCCTGCGCGGCGGAGCGGCGGACTATCTGACGAAGCCGCTCGACTTCGATCTGCTGCTCGCCAAGCTCGAAGGCTGCGTGACGCGCCTTGCCAATGACAAAGCGGTCCACCGGTCGTTCTGATGATCGACGGGGTTAGGGGGCGGCTGCGTCAATTCCACGCCTCGCGCGATTTTGACATTGGCGGCTCAGCCGGCAATGGTTCCCTGATGGAAGACGATCTTCCAGCTCCCGCCAGAGCTTTGCCAGATGGTGGTTCTGAGCGTCGTTCTGCCGGGTTCGTCCAGCGTGTAGTTCAGCAGATAGAGGTTTTCGGCGAGTCGGCGGATCGAGAAGTCCCGGCAGGGCCAGTCATGCCTTTCCGGCTGCTGGTAGCGCTCCAGTAGGTTGGCGATGACGAAGTCGCGCTGGTAGATCCTGCCACTTGCGCCAATCTCGAAGAAATCCTCCGCCGTCATGGCTTCCAGATCGTCACGGCTCGTGCCGAAGGCACGCCGATGGAATATCGGCTCCCTCTGCAGGAGTTCGCCCAGAACGGTTTCGAGATCGAAATCAGACATCGTGAAATTCCCTAAATACGCGAATGTCGAACGATATCACTTTGTTCTCTCGCGGCGCTATCGCGACAGCCCGCCTGCTCAGCAACGTTAGCTAGGACCAGCATCGAAGGTCGCGCAGGGAGGCCGCGGCCCGCATTCCGGTTCGCAAAGCCGGTAGACTCCGTGCTTCGCGATGCGATCGTCCTCCGGCTCAAGCCGTTCTGCGACGCGCGTAAGCGCTGTCCTGCACGATATCGTTCAAATTGAATTGCCTGATCAACTGGCGAAGCGTGGCGCCTTCGTCGGCAAGCGATGCGGAAGCGGCGCTCGCCTCTTCGACCATGGCTGCGTTTTGCTGCGTGGTCTGGTCGAGGCTGTTGACGGCCGTATTGATCTCCGCCAGTCCGACGGATTGTTCCCGGGCGGAGACGGCGATTGCCTCGACATGGCGGTTGATGGCAACGATCAGCTCGCCGATGGTTTTCAACGCTTCGCCGGTTTTTGAGACCAGTCCGACGCCGGCTGCGACTTCTCCCGCCGATGCATGGATCAGCGTTTTGATTTCCTTGGCCGCCTGCGCGGAGCGCTGCGCCAGTTCGCGGACCTCCTGCGCCACCACGGCAAATCCCTTGCCTGCCTCGCCGGCGCGCGCGGCCTCGACACCGGCATTGAGGGCCAAGAGATTGGTCTGGAACGCGATCTCGTCGATCACGCTGATGATGTTGGAAATCTGGCTGGAGGATTGCTCGATCCGACTCATGGCCTGGACCGCCTGGCTTACGATCTCACCTGATGTCGTCGCACCGGCATTCGCCTGCGCGGCCACCTCGCGGGCTTCCTCGGCGCGCTTGGAGGCGGATGCGACATTGGCTGTGATTTCATCGAGAGCAGCGGCTGTCTGCTCGAGCGCCGCTGCCTGTTGTTCGGTTCGTTTCGCCAGGTCGTTTGCGCTGTTGGCGATTTCATTCGAGCCGCCGTCGATATTGACGGCTGATCCCGCCACTTTGGCGAGGGTCTGGCAGAGTTTTGCGACGGCGCCGTTGAAATCCCCGCGCAGGCCCTCGAAATCCGCATCGAAAGGCTCGCTGATCTGAACGGTGAGATCGCCGCCGGCAAGTTGCTTCAGGCTCTCTGCCAATCCGTTCGTGGCTTGCGCCATCGCGGCAGCCCGCGCGCGCTCCGTCTGCTCGCGGCGCTGCCGCTCGGATTCCGTCAGCACTCGATTCGTTTCGATATTTTCATCGGCTCTGATCTTGGCAAGCGCCGTCTGCCGAAAGACCTCAACCGCCGCCGCCATCGCACCGATTTCGTCCGTGCGGCTGGAATAGGGAATCTGCGTGCCGGTGTCGCCAGCGGCCAGCCCGGTCATCGATTGCGTGATCTTCTTGATCGGACGCGAGATCTGGATTGCCACATAGGAGATCGCGCCGGCAACGATCGCAATCACGAGTGCCGTGAATACCGAGGTTGTCCAGAGAATGCCCAAGTACGTGGATTGACTGTTTTCGTAGGACGCCTCGGAGCCATTGACGTTTATCGTCAGCAATTCATTGGCCAGTTCTTCCGCGCGGTCGACGAATGGCTCCATGTCGGAATAGAAGATCGTCTTGGCAACATCGTTGTCGTTCTTGCGGGATTTTTCCAGCATAGGCTCGGACGATTTCTGGTAGCTCGCGGCCTGCTCCTCGATCTGCTGCAGCAATTGGCCTTCGCGCGGCGAGGATATGAGCGGCCGATAGGCTGCAATCGCATTGTCAAGCTCAGTGCGCTGAGAGGTAATCTTTACTTCTGCAGCGGCGATAGCCTGGTCGCTGATCGACATGATATGGTTGGCGTAGGCAAACTTCATGCGTTCCAGCTCGAAGCCGATATTGCGGGCTACCGAAACACTCGGCAGCCAGTTCTTGGCGATTGCCGTCGTGTCCTGGTTAACCTGCTGTACGCTCCTGAGGGAAAACAGCCCAAAGCTCAGGAAGATGAACGCAAATGTTACATTGATGATTGTCAGCGAGGTTCGAACCTTTGGCTTGCGCATGCAACACCTTCTTCGGAGCAATGATCAGGCCAAAGTTCTAGACTTGGTGATCGTTTGGCGTGTGCGAATTCTAACTCTCTGCATTTAAAGAAAAATGAATATATGTATGTGGCATAGCGGGCAGGCGGCTGTGTTCCCCGCGTCTTACGCGGATGACCACTAGTACGAGGACTGTTGCCGCCGAAGAGCACCCTTGTGCCTAATGCCTCTCTTTCGCCAAGAAGTCGCGGAGCGCCTCGAGGACGCGCGGGTCGAGCGTTTGCGACACGTTGAAGCGCATGAAATTCGTTGCCGATTGCGACAGGCTGAATGCATTTCCGGGCGCCAAAACGATCCTCCTTTCCAGTGCGGCCCGCGCCACATCAGCCGCATCGATGCCGTCGGGTAGCCGGCACCAGAGGAACATTCCAGCCTGGGGCTCCAGCCAGGGCGTTATGCCGAGATTCTTCAGCCGGGCCGAGACCTCGCTCATCGCTCGGGAGAGCCGGTGTCTCAGCGTCTCCATGTGTTTGCGATAGCTGCCGTCGCTCAAGACGTTCAGCACCAGTTCCGCCGTCAGCCGGCCGCCGCCGAAGGAGGTGGCGATCTTGAGGTCTGTCAGGCCGTCGATCCATTCCGGTTTCGCCACGACGAAGCCGCAGCGGGCCGAGGCCGACAGGGTCTTCGAGAAGCTGCCGATGTGGATAACCCGCTCGAGCCCGTCGAAGGCGGTAAGGCGGGGAGCCGGCGTATATTCGAAATCGGCGAAGATATCGTCCTCGATGATGGTCAGGTCGAACTGGTCGGCGAGTTTTAGAACGCGGTGGGCGGTAACAGGAGACAACGTCGCGCCTGTGGGATTGTGGATGGCGGAGTTGGTGATGTAGAGCCGCGGACGCTCATCGGCGACGACTTGCGCAAAGGCTTCGATATCGGGACCGGACGGCGTGTAGGGCACACCAACGATCTTTGCCCGATGGGCGCGCAGGAGCGCATGGAAATTGAAATAGCAGGGATCGTCGACCAGCACCGTGTCGCCGGGTTCCAGCAGGAAACGGCAGAGCAGATCGATTGCCTGCGTGCCGGAATCGGCCAGCATGATTTGGTCCGGGGAGGCTTCGATCCCCCGTTCGCCCAGGCGGCGGGAAATCAGCTGGCGCAGTTGCGGCAAGCCGAGCGGCGAGCCGTAATCGGCGAGCGCCGGCCCGTCGGCGCGGGCAAGCGTTCTGAGCCCGCGGCGCATGCCGTCCCCCGGTAGCCAGGAGGGCGGCAGCCAGCCGCAGCCGGGCTTCAGGTCGGCTTCGGCTGCCTCCAGCGATTGCCGCGATATCCAGAACGGATCCACCGCGCGGTCGAGCTTCGGTCCGGTCTCGGCAAGCGCAAAGGGCGCTGCCTGGTTGGCGACGTAGAATCCCGAGCCTGGTCTTGCCAGGATCGCGCCTTCGGCGACCAACCGCTCATAAGCGTCGACGACTGTCGATGTTGACAGCTTCAACGTCGCCGCCAGCCCCCGCACAGAGGGTAGCTTTGCGCCCGGCGTCAGGCTGCGCCCGGCGATGCGCTGCCTGATCGTCGCGGCGACCATCTCCACACGCGTGCGTCCTTCGTTCATCCGTATTGCTTTTCGCACCATTACAGTTTCGCGAAATTGTATCAGACTGTGACTGTCATAACCATCCGTGTTGGCCGATAAGAGCGAGAGAATGAAGGAGTGCAGTGCATCATGGAGCGCGAGATGGACCGCATGGCATCGGGATGGATCAATGGTTTTATCGGGGTGGTGATCTTCAGCGGATCGCTGCCGGCGACGCGCGTGGCGGTGATGCAGTTCGATCCGGTCTTTCTCACCGTAGCGCGCGCGGCGATCGCCGGCATTCTCGCCCTTGGCCTGCTGATCGCTTTCGGAGAGAAGCGACCGAGCCGGCGTGACATCCTCTCCCTTGCCGTCGTGGCGCTGGGCGTCGTTGTCGGCTTCCCCCTGCTAACGGCGCTGGCGCTGCAGCATGTCACGTCAGCCCATTCGATCGTCTTCATCGGCCTGTTGCCGCTCGCAACGGCGATCTTCGGCGTGGTCCGTGGCGGAGAACGGCCGAAGCCGGCATTCTGGCTCTTTTCGGTTCTCGGCAGTGCGCTGGTGGCGGGATTCGCACTGACGCAGGGGCTGACGGCCTCGCCGGTCGGCGATCTCCTGATGCTGGCGGCAGTCGTCGTCTGCGGCCTCGGCTATGCCGAAGGCGGCAGGCTTTCGCGCACGCTCGGCGGGTGGCAGGTGATTTCCTGGGCGCTCGTGCTGTCGTTGCCGGTGACGGTCGCGGTCGCGCTTTTCCATAGGCCGGAGACCTTCTCTGGCATCGAAGTGCCGGCGCTGCTGGGCCTTGCCTATGTCTCGCTGTTTTCCATGCTGATCGGCTTCATCTTCTGGTATCGCGGCCTATCGCAGGGCGGCATCGCCGCCGTCGGCCAACTGCAGCTGCTCCAGCCGTTCTTCGGGCTGGCGCTCGCCGCAACCCTGCTGCACGAGCCCGTGACCTGGGCCATGCTCGCCGTGACGGTTGCCGTCATCCTCTGCGTTGCCGGCGCCCGCAGGTTTGCGCGGTAGGCTTGTCCGTCGCTTTACAGAGGATACCGTTTTAGGGGGCAAGATTCTTCAACGAGTCAACTCATGTCTCTTCAATATTGAATCCATAGGCTCGCGTGACGAGCGCAACACGGATTTCGTACCGAGTATACCAATCTGACCGACCGCGATTTTGCGCCTGAATGTGATCGACGACTGATTTCCAGGCTCGAATGCTATCCTCATCCTTCCAATAGGAGATGAGTATGCCGAAACCGTCTGCCCCGCGAGCACTTTCGAAGCCGAGATAACCTGGCTGCTGTTTTGCAAGTTCCGTCATCGCATAACCCATCTCGCCATAGCCGTTGTCGAGCTTTGTTCGTTGAGAGGAAAAACTGACCATATAGTATGGCGGTTCAGGCAAAGCGGCGGTGGACATTTGGGCTCCGATCGATTGCTATGTGTGTGGTTTATCGCCGCGATCGCAATGACTGCTGTCGGCATACYGCGAAAGCGAGCAATCTTAGGCGCGGCGGATTGCCCCTCATCTTGAGTCAGCCATCTGCCGTGACAGCTCGATGCCGTTTTGCCATGGTTGCGCCGGGGCTTCGGACTGAATACCATCCATTATGGTTCGACAAGTTCTCTTTGATCGGTATCAGCGATCCGTTGTGACGGCTGGGCCCTCGCTCGCTCAATGTCGGGAAAGCGCAAGAGTTGCTCTTATGGCTATGGCCCCCGACCAGGTCTGCCGGCGGCAGGTGCTGGCTTCGACAATTTCGCTCACCCGTTTTCGTCGGCCGTGGCAAACTGCGATGGTGGTGATCGCGGCATTTCTCGCGAGATCACCATCTACCCGCTGAATTCAGACGGAGGCACCGCAATGACCCGTCGAAGCTCCAAGCAGGCGTTGGTCTCCGCTTTGCGCGACGCCGACATTGCGACACGCAATCACCCCGGCYGATCTATTCGCTGTTTCCGCCACCCTTTGCTTCCCGCACCAGGTCCGGCATTCCGTCGTGGGGACCGAGGGCGTGGGTGGGATGGCCATCCCACCAATCATCGTGCAGCGGTCGGCGGTGAGGGTGGAGCGGATAGAAAATGCGGTTCTCGGCCTTGTGGCGCTCGCCGACGACGAGGAGATGCACCTCGGCTTGCGTATTGTTGAGGAAACTATGGGCGATCCCGGTGCCGGCCGGAAATCCGACGGCGTCGCCCTGTTTCAGTCGGCGGAGATGGCCGTCGAGCCAGACGTCGGGCTCGCCTTCGAGAACGTAGACGAATTCTTCCTCGGCGCTCTCGGCATGCGGAAAGGAGGTGCGCCGGCCAGGAGGCAATCGCTCGTGATGAATGCCCAATTTCGTCAGGCCGAAATATCGTCCGAAAGGTGCACCAATGCTCATCAGTTCGTCGTCATCGTCATAGTGTGAGTCGTCCGGCCGTTCGATCTCGCTCCAATGGACGACAAAGGACGGCTGCTCCAGCGTTGCCATGGTAATCCTCCTGAGTGTGAGAGGTCAGATGACTGGGGACACGAATTCCATCAATCCGTATGGCCATGCTGCCGTGAATGGAAAGCGACCGCAAGGGCGAAACGGCGCTCCCACGCAAGCGGCGCGGTCCTGAAGGTTCGGGGGCGAGCGCTTCGTGCAGCGGCGGCTCCCTATCCAGACGCGGGTTTCTACAACTGACTCACTTCGCAGGCACGACGAGCGTCTCTCCCTTGCGGACGATATAGGTTGCCAATTCCGAAGCCTTGCCGCTGCCGACGTTCTTCGCCGAGTGAACAACGCCTGATGGAATGAAGAGGGATTGGCCGGCTTTAAGGGTAACCGGCTGTCTGCCTTCGAGCTGGTATTCCAGCGTTCCCTCAATGACGAAGGCGATCTCCTCGCCGGGATGCGAGTGATGGGGGGCGAGAACGCCCGGCGCGAAATCGACGCGGACCTGAATGGCCTCGTGGCCGGGCACGTCGATATCGTTCCTGATGAGATCGGTGCGCTGCAGCGGCTGTTCTGCATGTGCTGTTGCTGCGCCGCCGAGAACAAAGGCGAGCGCGATAGCCTGGATCATTTTCATGTGGTCATCCTTCCTGGATTTAAACCAATCTCGACCATTGGGTCGTGTCCGGATTTCACCTGAGGATTGAACCAGGGATGTGTCTGAAAACCCCCCATTTTTGTAATCCAGTGTATCACTACGCCGCTGACGACGAGTCTACGGGTCTGACGCCGGCGAGGTTGGCAATATCCGTGATGCCGCCGGAGGATTCGAAGTCGAATATTTTCTGAGTCACCAGCGCAGCGGCACCCCGAGCCCAGGAATTGTCCTCCCAGTCAGGCAGGAGGGGCGGGGCGGTTCGGAAGGTCCGGGCGGCGAGGGCTTCACGCAGTGGCGTCAGGAAAGGGTCGCCGAGGGAGACGGCTTCGCCGCCGGCGACGATAACTTCGGGATCGGTGATGTTGACGAGATTAGCAAGGGCGGTTCCGATGCCGCGGCCGGAATCGGCGACGAGGGCGAGGGCGACGGCGTCGCCTGATGCGAGCGCAGCCGACAGTTCTGGCAATCCCAGTTCCTCGCGGCCGGTCGCTTCCCGCCAGCGTCTCAGCATCGATGCTTCGGAGTGATAGGCCATCAGGCAGCCGCGCTTGCCGCATTCGCAGAGCCGGCCATTCTCCTCGTAGAGGGTGTGGCCGAACTTGCCGGCCGCGCCGTTTGCGCCGCGGTAGAGCTTACCGTCGATGACAAGCGCGCAGCTGATGCCGACGCCGACGGCGAGGACGGCCATGTTGCGATGCTGGCGGCCGAGCCCGAAGAGCTGCTGGGCAATGGCATAAGCGTTGGTGTCGTCCTCCAGCCAGACCGGTACATGGACACGGCTGGCGACGAGCGAGGCGAGGGGGACGTTGTTCCAGCTGAAGCGGTGGCTGCGCACGCAGGCCGTCTGTTCGTGATTGATGACACCGGGCATGGAGATGCCGATGCCGGCGAGCTTCGCATCTGGCCGGCCGGCGAGCTTCACCAGTTCGGGAACGGTGCCCGCCAGCAGGTCGGCGACCTTATCGGGGTCGTGGCCGTCGAGGTTTACTCGCATGGCGGCGACGGGGTTGGTGGCAAGGTCGGTTGCCACGCACTCCACCGAGTCGACCATCAGTTTGAAGCCAACGGCGAGTGCGTGCTCGTAGTTGATATCCACCGGGATCGGGCGGCGGCCGGTGAGGCCGGGCACGGTCTTCCCTTCGATGACGATGCCTTCCTCCAGAAGGTCGGCGACGACGAAGGTGACGGCGGCAGGACTTAAACCAATCACCGTCGCGATGTCGGCGCGGCTCCTCGGCCCCTCGCGCCGGAGAAGGTTGAGGATGAGGCGTCGGTTCATGGCTCTCGCCGTGGTCTGGTCGCCTTTTAACTTCACGATGCATTCCTTAATTTTGTAAATTAATTATTGCGGGCTGCAAAGATCTATGCATAAGTTCGGCCGCGGATCAACTCAGCCAGACGGATTATCGCTGGAATCGCCGAGCGGATCGCAGCGTTGAATGCCTGGTCGGTCGTTTCATGGAGGAGGCGACGGTCGGGAGATGTTGATCGATCAACTGGGAGGAATTCAATGACATTTTTGAAGCAATTTCCGACGACCACCCGCAGACGCTTCCTGAAGGGCGCGGGGCTGGTTTCCGCYGCAGCGGTCACCGGCAGCTTTCCGATCCCGGCGATCGCGCAGGCCCAGGAGGTCACGATGATCTCCGCCGAAAACAATGGTGCCGCACTCGATGCGCTGAAGGCGATTGCCGCGGGCTTCAGCAAGGAAGCCGGCGTCAACGTCGTCATCAACAATATGGACCACGAGGCCCACAAGACGGCCATTCGCAACTATCTCGTCGCCGGCGCGCCCGACGTCTGCTCCTGGTTTTCGGGCAACCGCATGCGCGCCTTCGTCAAGCGCGGCCTGTTCGACGACATCTCCGACCTTTTCGAGAAAGAGAAATATAAGGACGTGCTCGGCGCGACGGCAGGGGCCGTCACCGACGGAGGCAAGCAGTATGGCCTTCCCACCGGAGGCACGCTCTGGGGCATGTTCTATCGCAAGGATGTGTTCGAGCAGCATGGCCTGACCGTGCCGAAGACGGCCGAAGAGTTCATGGCCTATGGCGACAAGTGCAAGGCCGCGGGCATCACGCCGGTTGCGATCGGCACCAAGGAATTATGGCCGGCGGCCGGCTGGTTCGACCAGATGAACCTTCGCATCAATGGCCTCGACAAGCATATGGCGCTGATGAACGGCGAGATGAGCTATCTCGATCCCGCGCTGACAGCGGTTTTCGACCAGTGGGCGGCGATGATTTCGAAGGGGTTCTTCACGGAGAACCACACGTCCTTCGGCTGGCAGGAGGCCGCGGCGCTCTTGGCGCAGAAGAAGGCCGGCATGATGAATCTCGGCGCTTTCCTGCGCTCGGCTTTCACCGCCGAAGATCTACCGCAGCTCTCCTACGCGACCTTCCCGGCGCTCGACGCCAAGGTCGGCCACTACGAGGAATTCTCGGTCAACTCGATCCACATTCCCGCCAAGGCCAAGAACAAGCAGGGCGCGCGCGAATTCCTCGCCTACTTCTACAAGCCCGAGAACCTGGCGGCCTATCTGGAGCCGGGCGGCAACGTGCCGCCGCGCCACGACCTGCCGCCAAGCAAAGACCCGCTGGTCAACGTCGCTGTCGAGACGATGAAGACGGTGCAGGGCACGTCGCAATATTACGACCGCGACAGCGACCCCGATATGGCGCAGGCCGGCCTCGTCGGCTTCCAGGAGTTCATGGCCAAACCCGACCGACGCAAGGCTATCCTGACGCGCCTCGAGGGCACGCGCAAGCGCATCTACAAGATCTAGCAGCTCTCCCAGGGGCGGCGGCGAACCGCTGTTCCCAAGGTGTAGAGGCTGTTTGCCTCCGCACCTTGGGAGAGGTGCGCCTCTGCTCCCGGAGCACGCATGAGTCTGCTCCTGTATTAATGAGGTTCTTGAGATGTTGATGTTATGGCGCCGCCAGCGCTGGTGGCTCACCCCGACTTTACTCATCGCGCCGGCGATATTGCTGTTCTTCACCGTCATCCTGCTATCGGCCGTCAGGAGCCTCTGGATCAGCCTGCACGACTGGGACGGCTTCGGCCCGATGGTCTGGATCGGCTTCGGCAACTACGTCGAGCTTTACAACGATCCGCAATTCTACGTGTCGCTGAAGAACAACCTGATCTGGCTGGTAATGTTCATGGCGGCACCGCCGATCGGGCTCGCCATCGCGCTGCTGGTCAACCAGAAAATTCGCGGCATGCGCTTCCTGAAGTCGCTGTTCTTCATCCCGCTGGTGCTCGCCTCGGTGACGGTCGGCGTGGTGTTCACCTGGGTCTATACGCCGGAGTTCGGGTTGCTCGCGCTGATCTTCAGGGCGTTCGGGGCGACGGCTCCGGCGGTTCTCTCCGACGAGCATTTCGTCACTTTCGCCATCGTGATTGCAGCACTCTGGCCGCAGATCACCTTCTGCATGGTGCTTTATCTCGCCGGGCTCAACAATCTCAGCGAAGAGCTGATCGGTGCCGGGCGCGTCGATGGGGCGAGGGGCTGGAACATGTTGTGGCACATCGTGCTGCCGCAGCTGACCCAGGTCACCTTCATCGCCATTGCCGTCACCGTGGTCGGGGCACTCAGGTCCTTCGATATGGTATCGGTTATGACGAATGGCGGCCCTTTCGGTTCGTCCTCGGTTCTCGCCTACCAGATGTTCGAACAGTCGATCTTCTCCTACCGCTTCGGTTACGGCGCGGCGATCGCCTCCGTGCTGTTTGTGATCATGGCCGCCTTCATCGTCTGGTACCTCAGCCGCATCATCCATACAGAAGAAAGGGGAGGCTGATGTATCCTCGTCCCATTCCCGAAGCCGACGTCTGGCAGCGCCGCCTCTATGTGCTCGCTGTCGTCATCGTCCTTCTGCTCTGGCTCTGCCCGCTGTTTGCGATCATCCTCACCTCGTTCCGTTCGACAGAGGATGTCATGGGCGGCAATCTGTGGGGATGGCCGACCGGCATCGGCGTGGTCGACAATTACACGGCTGTCTTCACGCAGACACCGATGGCCCGCTACTTCCTCAACAGCCTGACGATCACCATTCCCTCGGTGATCGGCGTCCTGGTGCTGAGCACGCTCGCCGGCTATGTGTTGTCGCGCTACCGCTTTCCCGGCAACATGCTGATCTTCGCGCTGTTCGTCGGCGGCAATTTCCTGCCGCACCAGATCATGATGATCCCGGTACGCGACCTGATGGTCCGGCTCGACCTGATCGACACCACGGCGGCGCTGATCATCTTCCACGTCGCCTTCCAGACCGGCTTTGCAACGCTGTTCATGCGCAATTTCATTGCCGCACTTCCCGATGAACTGTTCCAGGCGGCCCGCGCCGAGGGGGCCTCTCCTTTCCAGACGCTGGTGCATGTGGCGATCCCCTTGGTGCGGCCGGCCCTTGCCGCGCTCGCCATCCTGATCTTCACCTTCATCTGGAACGATTATTTCTGGGCCGTGGTGCTGACCGTCAGCGACTCCGTCAAGCCTGTTACCGCCGGCCTTGCCAATCTTCGCGGCGAATGGGTGTCGGCCTGGAACCTGATTTCCGCCGGCACCATCGTCGTCGCCGTGCCGCCCGTCGTCATGTTCTTCCTGATGCAGCGCCACTTCATCGCCGGCCTGACGATGGGAGCGGTGAAGGGATGAGCGATCTCCTAACGTTCCAAGTTTCAACAGCAGAGAGCCAGGACGCATGACCAGTCTCGAACTCCGACAGATCAACAAGAATTACGGCGCCTATCATGCGCTGCGCGGCATCGATCTTTCCGTAGCGCAAGGCGAGTTCATCGTCATGGTCGGCCCCTCCGGCTGCGGCAAGTCCACGCTTTTGAAGTCGATCGCCGGCCTGGAGGAGATCTCCTCCGGCCAGATCCTGATCAACGGCCGCGACGTCAGCAAACAGGAGCCTGGGGACCGCGGCATCGCTATGGTCTTCCAGTCCTACGCACTCTATCCGCATATGACGGTGGCGGAGAACATGGGCTTCGGTTTGCGCATGGCCAAGCGCCCGAAGGCCGAGATCGAGGCGGCGGTGGCCCGCGCCGCCAAGATCCTGAGGATCACCGACCAGCTGGAAAAGCGGCCGAAGCAGCTCTCCGGCGGCCAACGGCAGCGTGTGGCGATCGGCCGGGCAATCACCCGTTCGCCCGACGTTTTCCTTTTCGACGAGCCGCTGTCGAACCTCGACGCAGCACTTCGAACCCAGATGCGCGTCGAGCTCAGCAGCCTGCATGCCGAACTCGGCGCCACCATGGTCTACGTCACCCACGACCAGGTGGAGGCTATGACCATGGCGAGCCGGATCGTCGTCTTGAACCAGGGGATAATCGAGCAGGTGGGCTCACCGCTCGAGCTCTACCGCAACCCTGACAACCTCTTCGTCGCGGGCTTTCTCGGTGCCCCGCGGATGAACTTCCTCGGCGTTACCGTCGATGAGGTGTCCGGCCGCAATATCACGGTTTCGGCACCCGGCCTTGTGCCGGTGACGGTGGAATTGGCGGAGGCCCCGGTGCTGCCGAAGGGCGCCAGCCTGACGCTGGGTGTAAGGCCGGAAAACATATCGGTGGTCGCCGACGCTGCCCAAGGCGGGGCGATCAGCGGTGCGGTCCGACTGGTCGAGCATCTCGGGCGCGAAACCATCCTCTATATCGACGCCGGCAATCTCAGGACCATCGCCTCGGAAAGCGGCACCGGCAACATCACGGTGCAGCTGAGCTACGTCGCGCCCGTTACCGCCGACCAAAACGTGGCGCTGAAGCTCGACGCCAGCGAACTTTATCTCTTCTCGCCCGACGGCGGACGCACGATCAGCGCCCGCAAGACGATCCTCGACAGATAATCACAGGAAACATCACCGTGTCCGACAAGACCGCAAGCCTTTCCGTATGGAACTCCGTCAAGACCGACCGCTTCCTCGTCGGCGCCCCGCATTATCCCGAGCACGTCGATGAAAGCTACTGGGAGCGCGATGCCGAGCGCATGGCGAAGGCCGGCTTCAACGTGGTCAGAATGGCCGAATTCGCCTGGCATATTCTCGAGCCGAAACTCGGCACCTTCGATTTCGATCTGTTCGACCGTGCCATCGCCATGCTCGGGCGCTATGGCATCGACACGATCATGTGCACGCCGACGGCAACGCCGCCGCGCTGGCTGACCGTGGCGCACCCGGAGATTCTGAGGGTCGACGGCAAGGGCCGACCGATGAGCCATGGCTCGCGGCAGCATTGCGACACGGCGAGCCCGGTCTTTCGCGAACACAGCCGGCGCATCACCAAAGCGATGGCCGAGCACTATCGCGACAATCCTTTTGTCGTCGGTTGGCAGACCGACAACGAGCTGAATACCAGCATGCCGGAGAGTTTTTCGAAGGCGACGCTCACCGAATTCCAGGCCTTTCTGGCCGGCAGATATGGCGAAATCGACAAGCTCAACACGGCGTGGGGCGGCGATTTCTGGGCGACGGCCTATGACAGTTTCGACCAGGTGGTGCTGCCGATCGAGTTCGGCCCGACCTTCCCGAGCCCCGGACATCTCCAGGATTATCACCGTTTCCTGGCCTTTTCGACGGCGCGCTTCCAGCACGACCAGGTCGAGATCCTGCGCGCCGTGAAACCCTCCTGGTTCGTCTTCCACAATCTCGGGGGTCTCAGAGATATCGACTTTCGCGGCCAGTTCACCACCGATCTCGATTTCGTCGGCTACGATATCTATCCGATGCTCTACGACGAGTTCCAACGGCTCGGAAACCACGCCAAGGTCCAAGCGCTGCACCTCGATATCTGCCGCGGTTTTTCCGGCAACTACATCGTTCCCGAGCAGCAATCGGGCTTCGGCAGCCAGCCGGGCTTCTGCACGCTGACGCCGGAGCCGGGCGAGCTTCGCCGCATGGCGCTTTCCTCGGTCGCCCATGGCGCTGACGGGTTGATGTTCTTCCGCTGGCGCCCCGCGCATTTCGGCGCCGAGATCTATTGGATGGGCATCATCGACCACGACGACGTCGCCCGCCATCGCTATGACGAGGCGAAACGCTTCGCAACCGAGATGACAGCGCTAGCGCCCAAGATCCTCGGCACCTATGTGCGTATGGATGTCGGCATCGCCGGATCCGACTTCGACAATCAGGAAGCTCACAAGACCTATCCAATCGGCCTGCCGAGCCCACAGGACGATGCGATCCTGCTGCACCAATATTGCTACGACCGCGGCATTGCCTGCGGCTTCATTCATCCCGAGGACGATCTTTCCAAGCTCAAGCTGCTCTATGTCCCCCATTGGGTGATGTGGAAGGACGAATGGACAGAAAGGCTGAAATCCTTCGCCGAGCATGGCGGCACTGTCGTCATCGGCGCGCGCACCGGCACGCGCAACGAAGACAACCACGTCATCCGCGAGACCGCGCCCGGCACCTCGCTGTCTCAGCTCACAGGCGTGCGCGTCGAGGATTTCGGCCGTCTTGCTGCTCCGGGCGCCAACGGGCTGTTCGATGTGATGGAGCGTTCGGGCGGGCTTGTCATTCCTCCGAACAAGCCGGCGGAATCGCACCGGCGCGAGCGCCGCTTCAAGATTGGCAACCGCGAACTGGCTGCCGGCTATTTTTATGAAAACCTTGCGACCGACGGCGATGTCGAAGTGGTCGCGGCCTGGTCGAACCGCTATGCCGAGGGCCAGCCGATGGCGACGTCGCGCAAGGTCGGTAAAGGGCAGGTGGTCTATGTCGGCACCTATCTCACGCCGGATCTGACGGCAGCGCTTGCCGGGCGGCTATTTGCGCCCGTCGGCATCGAGCCGCTGATCGGCGAGCTTCCCGAGGGTGTCGAGGTGACCATGCGGATGAATGACGACCGTCGGCTGCTGTTCATCCAGAACTACACCGACCAGCCGGCCGCCATCGGCGGCGTTCCCGCTGGCCGTGATCTCCTGAATGATGAAAACCCCGTTGCCGGCCGGCTCGATCTCAAAGGCTATGGCTGCGCGATCATCGAACTGGAGGGATGAGCCTGCGCGCGCCGTCGAAGCCCAAGAGCTGCGTCACACCAACCCTCTCCCCCAAATGGGCGAGGGAACGTGCCTGAAGCTCCTTCGGCTCAATACCGGTCATCATCGGGGAGCACCAGTCTGGGGAAGGAAGGCGGGAACGCAATGAATTTACTGCTCGTCGTTGAATGCAGTTTCGTGGAACTCATGTCCTCGACATGGGCGGCAGGTGATGATCTACGCTTATCCTCGCTTGGATCAGGTCACGCGCAAAGATGTGAAATCGAAGATTTTGCAAACAGCTCTTGAGCTTTTCTCGAGCCAAAGACGTAGATTCGCCCCGGAGAACGCCCCCGGCAATTTCGGCTTCCTGGACCGCGATCTGGATTCGATCATCGGTGACCCGTCGCGTGGCTGCTTCAAGTGCGGAGAACTCTGCCATTGCTCATCATAGCACAGTCCGAAGATCGAAACTGAGATAGTTTAAACGCGCCTTCATGAGTGCTGCGGGCGCCTACACAAGCCTGTTTACGAAAGGTCGAGCGGTCGCACCGGCTGGAAATGTGCTGCCACCTGCAAATACGGGGTTCCGCCTCGAGGTTTGCTGTCATGGACTACAAAAACGGATGCCGTGTTTCGTCTCGTCGCAACTGCGCGCCGCATTGGGAAACGACAGGGTCATGTCACTACTGTCTGTTTTTCAGGCGATCGCGACGTCGTTTGCTATATCCCCTGCATTCGCCGAAGTGCCGGCGGTAAAAGATCGTCTCGACGTTTCAGCGCCGACAACAATTCGTTTTCCGAGGATACGCCATTTCGAAACTCCGATTTGAGAAAGGTAAGCGCGGCACGCTTTTCTTCGGAGTCTGCAACAGCGTGGCTGCCCCGAAAGCCGGCACTTCGAAGGACTGTCCTGATAAGGCCGATGTCGGTTGGATCATCAATTTCTGACAAATGAGTGGAAGACACGACGTCCTCCTTGCTGGGGCTAGGGTAATTGCCCTCAAACAGCAGCGCCCGTGACATGGCTGCCGTCAGCTTTAACGTGGTTACGATACCTTCAGTTTGCAATGATGCCCGCGGGCGGTGAACGTGGCATCACGCCGCCCGCCGATGCATCGAGAGCGACCGGGGCGCTATTCGAGGAGTTCCGCCGTGGGGATAGGGACCGGCGAGGCAGAGCCAAACCGGTTTCAACTCAGCTGTTCTAGGAACTCGTTTTGATCCGCCTTCGTTCCAAATCAGGCGTGAAGCCTAGAAAACACTGCTCGCAACAGCTGGAATGCTCGAAAGTTCTTTATGCGTTCACGTAAGTATCAGTAAGTGTGCATAAAGAAAAATAGTGAAATTATCGAACCGTTGAAAATAAAATTTATAAAATACCTGAATAATTCATCATTTTCCAATCCATTCTATTCCGGATTCAATAGTATTATAATTCGTTGCGTCAACAATTCACTTGGCTCTTAACCGAAGGATTGGAATTCAACGCGATCAAGCGCCGAAATATCCGGCCGCGATCCGCTTGAGATGACCAGGCGCACTTTCGAGAAAATTACGACCAGCGAAATCGCAGAACGCGCCGCAAAAACCGTTCGCCTTAAAGCATGGGCGGCTGACCTCCACTGTGGTCATCCCGCGTTAAATCCGGATGATCCTACATCCAGCAAGGTGAGCTAAAGCTTGGGCCGGAAGTTTGGGAAGGGTCTCATGATTCAGTGGGAGTGTCGCTTTTGGGTCGAGCGCAGCGTCGACGGCATCTGGGCTATGAGCGACAGGAGAACCTGTTTGCCCGCCCGGCCTTCTGATAAATAGGAAATAACGATGATGACTTGGCGTCGTGAAATTGTTCGATGAACTGGGCTGATAGAGGCGCATTCATCTTGGAGCAGTTTCAACAGAGGGTTCTGTGTCTGCAAAAAAAGAGCATATCCGTACTCAAACAAAACGGAAATGCTCTTTCGTAGTTTAGTGCGGAGCCATACTTGTCAGCTCCACACCGCTCGCACCTGAATTCTCGGCTATTCGTCTGATGTCACCGGCGCCGCGTTCTCCAGAGAGGCGCGGATCTGATCGATCTTCCCGTTTGCGTCGCCAACCCCCAAGATGGTTTTGGCTTCGTCCAAAACCGCCGGGCTGACTTCTCCGGTTTTCGTCGCTGAAGCCAATGCGTCCTCCAGCGCCTGATCCCCCAACAGAGGGTCATCGGCTGCGGGCTCGATTCCATTGTCGAGTTCATATTGGGCATAAGCCACGGCATAGGCCGCGATAGCGGTCATGCGTGGATCTGACGTATGCATCAGTGCCTTATAGTTCCGCTTCAAGGAGTTCAGACCCGCAAGCTGCGCCGACAGGTTTTTTTCTTTCGTGCCGATTTTAGTCTCGTCTGCCTTCGCGGACTTCGACTTGCTTGACGCCTCGGTGGATTTGCCTTTCACGCCTTGAGATTTGGAGTTGCCGTGGTTTGAACTGCCACCCTGGCTGTTGCTGCCATGGTTGCCACTGTTTCCACTGCCGCCGCCGTGACCGCCACCATTGCCGCCACCATTGCCTCCACCGTTTCCACCGTTCTTCGCCAGTGCGGTCATATCGATTCCGACAATTGTTGCCGGGCTCGCCGCAAGAGCCAGCGAGAGCGCGGTCAGGGACGCTAAGGTTGCGATCCGCATTGTTTTCCTCCAAATCAGATCAAGCGCCGCGCAGATACACGGCTTGAGCAGATAGGAGAGGTTAGACGGTGATCGCACATTGCACATCGGACCGAGGTCCGATGCTGGCCCGGCAATGGTCTTAGACGACCTGAAATGCTTAACGATTCCCTCTTCGCGCGAAGCGGCCATCGGTTGAGCTCATTGCTGCTCAGTATTTTCCGGCTGTCTCGTCTGCGGACGCATCGCGGGACGGGTGCAACATAGCGGCGGCGAGCTCCTGTCGGGCGTAAGCGGCCTCGTGATACCGGCCGACGAGTGCGCTGAAGTCGGCGGCCTTCACCCCTTTAATCCCCAGTGCACCCAGCGTGATGATGCGCTGCCGGCGGTCGATTTTACTATAGATCGCACGCCAATGTTTTTTTGGCACTGGCGCATCCTGATTGAGCCAGAGGCGCAGGGCAAAACGGCTCGATGCGTAGACCGCGTAGCCCGCAACATCCGTCCAGGCAACCGGCTTGTCCAGTCTGGAGGCGAGCAATGCATCCGGGGTCAGCACCATGAGCGGTCGTGCCGCGCTCCGATACAGAAAGGCCGCGTAGAGAAGGGAGGTGACAGCGCCGAAGGCGGTGATCGCGGCGATCAGTGACTGTGCGAATTCATCGTAGCCGAGGCCCAATTGGCCGCTGAGAAAGACGACCGTCAGGCCAAATCCGGCGAAAATCATGGCGACGATCACCATCGTCCAGATCATCGGCTTGACGTTGTCGTAGACGACGGTCTCCTGTGAGGCCCCGGCAACCACCTTTTCAAGCACTTCGCGACGGCGGTCACGCATCATGCGCGCGTCGTCGATGAAATCCTTGCTCAACAGACGGCATAGTCCGGCCCAATCCGAAAACAGATCGTCCGCAAAAGAGCGAGCTCCCGGCTCCGGCTGACGCATCGCTCGTCTCAGGAGGTCATCGCCAATTTCCACACCGAGGGCCGATATCCGCTGGATCGTCGGCGGATGGCTGTCGGTCGGATGCGGTTGCCGATCTCCCAAAAGGGGCATCGGATCGCTCCATCCATTGGTGGTGACCAGTTCCGTTGTCTGCGCGACGAGGTCAGGCCAGGCATCATCGGAACCGGTATCATCCGGTCCGGCATATGCGCGCTGAAGAACATAGGCGACGGCGGGAGCGATAATCCCCGTGCGGATGAGAGCCGAGGCGGCGTCTGCCGGCGTCGCCAGCAGACTGCCGCTACGGTCAGCATCGAATTCTCGCAGCCGGCTCCAGTGTGCGACGGCATGATCGAACCGCTGCATGGCGTGAAAGCCGAGCTTCACCGCCGGATACAGGACGAAGCGACCACCGTCGGCGCGTCCAAGAGCTGCAAGAGCACGCCAGAGGCCTGCATAAATCGGCGTGAATTGCTGGCTATAGGTGGTGTCTTCGCCAGAAAAATGGGCGAGCTCATGGCCGATGATTGCCGCGATTTCGGCCTGGTCGAGAAGATCAAGATAGGCCGCAGGCAGATAGAGCGACCGTCCGGTCACCAGTCTGTCCTCAGGCCAGAGACGCAGCTGGCTCTCCGTTACGAAAAAGCCCTGGCCGAGGCCAACGATGATCGTGTCGGGCAACAAAGCGTGTTGCCGCCCGGCCAGGCTGCGGACGAAACGCCAAAGTTCCGGAGCCTCCGTTTCTTCGATGACGCGTCCCGCCGCGACAAGCGGTTCGGGTGTGAACAGGGCAAAGACATCTTTCAAGCCACGCAGCGCCGTGAAGGCGCTGTAGGCTGCGATGACGGCGAGGACGACGGCGACCGCGAAAAGCTTGGCACTGCCCGTGGTAAAATCTGCCCATAGTCCCATGCTGACTGCTTCGAACAGGGCCGCCGAAATGACGCCGATAGAAAACCCAATCACAACGGTCGCAAGAATGAACGGAAGGAGCGACCGCAGACGTTGAAAGCTCGCGATCAGTTGGCGTTGGGAGACGCGCGCGCGGATCCCGGAAMTGCCGGCCGCCATCAGTCCCAGCGCACCGCCGAAAAACGCAAGTACGGCTCCGCCGATCGTTCCCCAAACCAGTGGCCGGCGGATCTGCGAGATTTCCAGCTCCTCGTCGGCTTGAGAAAGGGCTGCCTCGATTTGCGAAACGGCGACCAGGGCGGCAAGGGAGGTGGGCTCGCCCGCTCCCTGGAAGGTCAGAATGGCTGTTGGATCGGATGCCGCGATGTTTTTCACCTGAGCCAGGGTCGTCGAGAGTTCCGCCGAAGAACGGCGCGCATGTTCAAGCGTTTCGGCTGCACGCTGTGTTTGCCAAATCCCCAAAGAGACCAGTGCGATCGGTAGGAGCAGCACCCACGCCGCCAAGCCGAGGCTTGCAATTTTGCGGGCTTCTTGTCGACGGCTGGTTTGGGCCATGCTTGTTCCCCCCAACTTTTTTCTCCCCATTTGCGAGGTCAAAAAAACTTGGCCGCGCGCCCATTATCGAAGGATGTCGACTTCATACAAGATGCCTCGCTGAGTTTCACGAGAGTGTTAAACGGCAGTCGCAATATTCCACCGTCAGCACGCAATCATCGCGGCGTCAGATGGATGCCTGCGAGCGTGCAGCGGACCGATCCACCGGCGCGTTCGATGGTCGGGATATCAAGCGCGACCAGTTCGGCGCTTTCTTCGATCGTGTTGCGTTGATCTCGGCTCAGGGATGCAAACGCCGTGGTCGAGAGCGCAAGGATACGCCCCGCATTTCCCTGGAGTTCGAGAGCGTTGCCGGCGAAGGAGGCGATCTGATCGTTGGTGAGTGCGATGACGCTGCGGCCGGAGCGCTCCAGTCTTAGGACGACCTCCCGCCGTCTTGCTGCATCGGTCATCATCTCCAGTCCGATCATGGCGAAGTCGGTGGCGATGCACATCAGGACATTGGTATGATAAACGGCGACGCCGTTTCCATCCCGCGCGTCGAATACCATCGGCTCGAAGTTGAAGTGGGTCGAGAAGCGTTCCAGCGCGATTGGATCGGTGCGGTCGGAGCGGACGGCATAGGCCACCCGATCGATGTGATCGAGAACCATGGCGCCGGTGCCCTCGAGAAACAGTCCGTCCGGCTCGAGGCCGGAATAGTCGATCACCTCCTGCACCCGATACTGGCTCTTCAGCATTTCGATGACGTCACTGCGCCGCTCGCGCCGGCGACTGACGGCCTTCATCGGATAGATCGCCACATGACCGCCGGCATGGGTGGAAAACCAGTTGTTGGGAAAGACCGAATCCGGTGTCTCGGTACCGGTGTCGTCGAAAAGATGCACGTTCACGCCATGGCTTCTGAGCACATCGGCCGCCCGGGTGATTTCGTCATAGGCCGCCAGTGAAAGGTCTTCCGTCGTATCCGGGCTGGACTGGAACAGGTTGTCGATGGCGGTCTCGGTATTCACGGTGAAGTGGTGCGGCCGGACCATGACGACTGCAGAGGGCGCCTGGACGGAATATGTGACGTGTCTTGGCATCGTCGCGCTCCTATGCCTGCTTTGCTCGCTGCAACATGCCGAACAGGTCGCGCGGATCGTCCGGATCGGCGATGATATCGAGGTCCTGGTAAAGCCCGGTCCCCCTGAGCCTGTCACGGACATAACGAAGAGCGGAAAAATCCTCGATCGCGAAACCGACGCTGTCGAATAGGGTGATTTGACTGGCATCGCCGCGACCGGTCGCCTGTCCCGTCACAACCTGCCAGAATTCGGTGACAGGATAGTCGGCATCCATCTGCTGGATCTCGCCCTCGACGCGGGTCTGTGGCGGATATTCGACAAAGGTGTCGGCGCGCAACAGGATGTCGCGATGCAGCTCGGTCTTGCCCGGGCAGTCGCCGCCGATGGCATTGATGTGGACGCCGGAGCCAACCATGTTGTCGGTCAGGATCGTCGCGTACTGCTTGTCGGCGGTGCAGGTCGTAATGATATCGGCATTTTCGATAGCCGATTGGGACGAGCTGCAGGCGGTCACCGTCAGCCCCGTGCCTGCAAGGTTGCGGACCATCTTTTCCGTCGCCAGCGGATCGATGTCGTAGAGCCTGATGTGATCGATGCCGCAAACGGCTTTCATCGCAAGCGCCTGGAATTCCGCCTGGGCGCCATTGCCGATCATGGCCATCGTGCGGGCACCCTTGGGTGCGAGGTGCCGCGCGGCCATGGCTGAAGTTGCGGCGGTTCTCAGCGCTGTCAGCAGGGTCATTTCGGTGAGCAGCACCGGATAGCCGGTCGAAACTTCTGCCAGGAGGCCGAAAGCCGTCACGGTTTGCAGGCCTTGCGCCATGTTCTTCGGATGGCCGTTTACATATTTGAAGCTGTAGATTTCGCCGTCCGAAGTCGGCATCAGCTCGATCACACCTTCGCCGGAGTGAGAGGCAACGCGCGGGGTTTTGTCGAACGATCCCCAGCGGCGGAAATCCGCCTCGATGACGTCGGTAAGTTCGGTCAAAACGGTTTCGATGCCGATGTGGTGGACAAGACGCATCATGTTCTCGACGCTGACGAAGGGTACGAGAGCTTTTTCCGATGGAAGGGGCGACGACATGCTGAGTTCCTCCTGCATATGCTCGAGGAGAAAGACTAACTGTCCTGCATGTTGGCCGAAAGTTCAAATCTGTGCTAATTCTGGCAGTAAATTGTGCAATTCGTTCAGTTCATTTGCGCGAATTTAGCAAGGAGGCAATATGACCATCGCGAAATACGCACCCGACGATCTGGATCGCCGGATTATCGCTCACCTCCGCGCCGATGGGCGCGCTTCCTTGAGCAAGCTTTCCGATGCACTCGGTGTCGCGCGCGGCACAGTTCAGAACCGGCTGGACCGCCTGATGGAGACGGGTACGCTGCTCGGCTTCACCGTTCGGGTGCGGGAGGACTACGACGTCAACGCCGTGCGTGCCGTGATGATGGTCGAGGTTGTCGGCAAATCGACGACCCAGGTCATACGAAAGCTCCGTGGCCTGACGGAGATTTCAGCGCTGCACACGACCAACGGCAACTGGGACCTTGTCGCCGATATCCGGGCCGCAAGCCTTGCCGACTTCGACCGGGTTCTACGCGAGGTGCGCATGATCGACGGTGTCGCAAACAGCGAGACCAGTCTCCTCCTCAGCAGCGTCTGAGGGTTGCCAAGCGTGGGTCGACGCGGAGCGCCATCACCACGGGCTGGCGCTGCGGGGGCTGGCGAAGAGCCAAGGATACTGCTCAAATTCGGCAGCTCTTGGCGTTGGCTTCGATTTATGACGGAGCGTCGAGGTGTGAATTGGCTATCCTCCGAAAGAGAATCACGCCAAGCGCAAATCGAGAAGCGGGTGTAACTTCTTGAGATTCGGGAGGGACTTCGCTTGCCAAGGATATTGGTTGGTGCCTTTGACAACGAGCAGGAGGTCGCCCATCTTTCTGGCTTCAATAGTCAGCTTAGCCAAGAGATTTATGCCAGAGGAATTGAGGAATTCGAGACCCGTCAGGTTGAACGTCACCTGTTTGTGCCCCTCGTGGAGCAGGCCGAATACCAATGAGTAAATCGGCGCATAGGCGTCCGGTCCGGCCAGCCTGAATACGCCATCGAAATACACTTCGTTTTTCTCAGCCCATACGCGGAAGTTTTCGTCGCTGATTTCCATTCTTCGCTCACAGATTGGAGGAGGGTGGCATCGCCACAGCCGCAGTCGTCGTCAGTATGATATGCCGGTCATTATTCCCTTCGAATGCCCATGCCATTTTTGCGTCATAGTCGCTCAAAAGGGTGAGCAACCCCAAGCCCGAACCGCTTGCTGCCGATATGGCATTGGTTTCGATTTGCTCAAGAAGAAGTTCCCCAGGGTCCTTCGATTGAAGGCGATGCAGCAGTAGCTGAAACCGAGATGATGTCACGCCATCGATCGTGTTCTTGACCCTTATTAAAAAGGTTCCGTCGAATATGCCGGCTTCAATTAGGATCTCCCCAGGCTGTCGAAACTTAACGGCATTTTCGATCAACTCATTGCTCAGATATCCGATGTCATGATGCGCCTGCACGTAGTCTTTCCTTGACCGTGAATAGGGCAGAGCCATGACTTCCGCTATGAAGTCCGAGGTCATTCCTGAGTGCTTCCATCCAAGCTGAAGCGGTCCATCGCTTAACGTAAGGCGAGTGCATGAATCCAGGCTTATGCCCACCAGAGATTCGATACCATATACCGTTGGCGTCATATCTCACCTATGTCGCACTGCGAGAAGCGTGATGTCGTCGTAAATCTTCTGCGATCCGATAAAGAGCATTAATGTCGCTACAATTCCGGAAACGACTTTCTCAGCGCTCTGATCCTTCAGGCGAAGTGCTTCGCGGCACAGACGTTCGATGCCAAACAGTTCTCCCGCGTCGTTTTCGGCTTCTGTCACGCCGTCCGTATGCAGGAGTATGACGTCCCCCTTCTCGAACGCTATTTCACGGGTTTTAATGAAGGCAGAAATATCGGCTTCCAGCCCGATCGGTATGCCCAGATCCATGGTGTCTATGCGCTCGACCTTGCCGTTCGCCCGCACGATGACAACTTCCTCGTGTTGTCCCGACAGGATCATCTCTTTTCCGTCGTAGTCAAGAAACGCCAGAGTGAGATGCTTATCGATTTTAGTCCTCACTATGTTTTTAAACAGGGCGCTGTTCAGGTCTGTGAGAAATTTGACTGCATCGGTGTTTCCGGCTTCCTGCAGGGCGCGGGCGACGGACTGAACCATCAACATCAATACGCCGCTTTCGAGCCCGTGTCCGGTGACGTCGCCGATGCCGATCTTCAATCGGTTTCCGCTCTTCAAGACGTCATAATAATCGCCGCCGACTTCTTCCGCCGGTCTCATATAAGCTGCGATCTCGAGGGCCTGAAACTCCTCAAGCTCCTGATGCAGCGGAAGAACCATGAGCTGGATTCTTTCGGCGACGGCGAGCTCTGTTCCGAGACGTCGATTTTCTCGCTGGAGCTGTGCGTTCAGTGTCGAAATCTCTTCCTTTGCATCTTCGATTTGAGCGGTTCGCTCTTCGACGAGTTGTTCGAGATTTTCGGTGTGATAGCTGATCTGCTCAGCCATCCGGTTGAATGCTTCCCCAGCCTCGCCGACCTCATCTTTACTTGATATGGCCACCCTGACCGAATAGTCCTTCGCTTGTATCCGTCTGGCGGCATCTGCAAGCGCACTGATTCCGCCCGTTATTCGTTTCGAAGCCGCAAATACCGCGATCGTTACAATAAGCAGCGACATTAAGATCGCTAGAATTTGGTAGAGCACGATCCGATTCGTAGCGTCTGAAATCTTGGCCTGGGCCGCATAGAGGGAGGCCTCGATTTCTCGTTCAGGCACAACCACTCCAAGAGACATTGCCTCTTGCCGAACCGGGCCGCTGAGCCAGAGATTGGTCGCGGGGAGCTTCTTCACGATAAAGATGTAGGGGACCTGGTTGCCGTCCTGCTGCAACAGCAAATGTTGGATGCCCTGTTCGCGGTCAAGGGCCAGTTTCGCTATGGCAGGCTGGGAGCTTCCCTTCAGGGAGCGCTCCAATCCGGTCACGCCGGTTCCGCTTGCATCGCTCGCAGAACGCAGACCGAGCGTTTTTTCGCCTGTGCTGTTGATCGCCACAACGTTTCCGTCGGACATTGCGAGGAATCCAAAGCCGGACTGGGCCACTTTCACATTTTCAACAGTCTGTGCGAGCTGGTCGAGTGTTATGTCCGCGCCAGCCGTCCCGGCGACATCCTTCCTGTCGGCTGTCCATAATGGATGAAAGAAACTGACGATCAGTTTCCCGGTAATGGCATCGGTATATGGAGCTGTCTGCGTTATATCGTCCGCGACCGGCCGCGTTTTCATATCCTTGGCCCAGYCCTGCCAGGACTCATAAAGTCCAGGAAAAAAGAAGTCCCAGAAATTGGCCTCGTTGTGACCCGGATAAAGGCGGTCGAAGGTTTGAGCCTGGTCGGTATAGGGCGCTGTCCGGAAGATTGGTCGTTCTTTCGATCCGATGTAATACATCTGCAGCTTTGAAGCACCGTGCTGCAGCAGGCTCGGTGCAACAAGGTCCAGAACCGCGCTCGTCTGGATATCGGTCTGGACGTCAGACCTTGGGTTGTGGTCTTGTCCGAGCAAGTAACTCCAGACGCTGACAACCGAGACGGAGCCCGGAGCGTTCTGAGACCACTTTCCCGTCTGATCGTAAGCAAGGCTGACGCTGCTGGGCGATGTGCGAGCGATCGCCGCGCCGACGTCGGAATTACGCTCGGGATCGTCGATCTGCGCCTGGAGCACACCTGCCAAGGTGCTGACGTCGTTATGAACCTGCCGCAGGAGCAAACTCACCTGGGCTGCGGTGGAATCAGCATATGTACGAATGTATTCTTGGTTTGCCGCTTCAAGGCCCTGTCCGACTTCGAGGGTTGCGTCGCGCGACAGCCTCTGAACGTTCCAAAGTGCCAGCCCGCCGCTGACCAGCAAGTCAAAGAGGACTGCTCCACCGACGACCAAGATGAATTTTGCCCGAAATGAGCCTAGTCTTGTCGGTCTCTTCAATGATCTCTCGTCCATCATAGCGGCTTTCGGCCGGAGGCTGCCCAGATCGGCCAGCCTGCATAACCCTTGGGGTGAAGAGCAGCAAAGACATGATCTTTGAATCCCTGCCGGAACCTGCGAATAAAATCCAACGAGTCGCCCCGTCGAACGGCCATCTCACCCGCATAGACATTTTCCCAAGCTTCGATGATGTCCGCGAAGTCTTGGGGGTCCCCGTCAAGGTTGGTGACCATAAAGGAATCGACCTTGATACTATCGAACCCCGCGTCAGCGAGGAGATGGCGGCTTTTCGGCCCCATCTCGACATCCATGTCGAAATACCTGAACAATTTGGCGACTTCCTCGTAAGTCCATCTTATTGTTTCAGCATGTGGTTCGCCGAGACAATGCGAATTTTTTTCGTTCGTGATGTAGACACGGCCGCCAGGCTTACAGATGCGGTAGAGCTCCCGCAGCAGCATCTCGGGACGGTTGAAAATCTGCAGCGAATGTCGGCAGGTCACAAAGTCAAATTGATTGTCTCGCAGCAGCATTTGGGAGGCGTCACCATAGGTGTACTCGATTCCCTGTAGATCGAAGTCGGCAGCGACCCTGCGCGCATATTCGAGGCTGCGCACGGAATGATCCAGCGCGACAAGGCGTGCCGGTTTAAATTCCCTCTGAACCAAGGCCGCGAAATCCCCAATTCCGCAACAGATATCCGCGATGACAAGACCGCTGCGCAGGCCGTGGCGAGGCAACAGTTCACGTTCGTGCCTCCATGTCATTTTCGTCTGGGTGCGCAGAATGGGGATGAAAGTCTCGTCCTCGACAAAGCTCTGGCCCGGATAAAATGCCGAATCGTAGACTTCAACCGACAAGTTTGGTTGTGATGCCGCCAGCGTCTCGAACAAAGAGGTCGACCATGCCACCACGCTCGACGTGATGATGACGATCTTCCGTTCTGGCCTGGTCCGACAGCTTGCCGCGAGGACATCGGACAGGGTTACGAAGGCAGTCATGTTAATGTGCGTCAGACGTTTGACATTGAGGTAAACGATCCCGCTGTATTTTTCCAAACTTTGCTGCACCAGCTTGAGGGCATCGGCAATCTCAGTGGCGCTTTCCGGTCGCATCTTGCCAGACAGCAACAGCTCCTGATTTGTCGGATCAAAATGAACAGTGAAGGGCTGCGGGAGYAGGCTCATCGGAAGTCCTCGGCCGAGGGGAAATCCGCTATGATCTGTATCCCTTGTCCGCCGTCTTTCTCAATCCGGATCGTGGCGCGGAATATTGCTGCCAAATCGCTGAGCAAAACCGTCCCGTCGGACTTCATCACCAAGTATCCAGAGCCGGCGCCGGGGACCGGCTGGCGCTCACTTGATCTTGCATTGGCGTGCTTTCGGCCAAATGCTTCCTCGCCGGGAAAGACAATTCTCAGCCGATTGATTGTCGCGCTCCGATAGAGACTGAAACTTATCCTTCCTGGCTCGCTCGTTGAACGGAAAGCAAGTTCAATGAGCTCATTCGTCGCGACGGAAAGAAAATTGGAATATCGAGCGGGATCGCTGTGACCTTGGCCGAGAATGTCTGAGAGGTATTCGGTAATCCTGTCGCAAAACTGCCATCGGGATTTGAACATCGCAACGTTCAGTTCCAGCGATACCATCGGCGCAAATGCATGGTCATCGAAGCTAGCTGCTTCCTGTTCCAATACACCCTCCTTTCGTTTGCCTGGGGCGTCAGGTTGATGCACGCGATAGCTAAAGGCGCGGCGAAAATCGGTTGTTCACTGTCGTAGCGCGGGTCTTACGGATGTTTCCGCCCGGGTGATGAACTCGCCAATCGCCTCGACCGGAAGCGGCCTGCTAATCAAATAGCCTTGAAGTCTATCGCAGCCCACACCGCGCAACCATTCCGCCTGACCTGGCGTCTCAACCCCTTCGGCTGTCACCTGCATGTCGAGGTCATGGGCGAGGTTAACGATGCAGCGGACGATTGCCTGGCCTTTCAGATCGCTTTCGAGGTCGGTGATAAAGTATTTGTCGATTTTGATCGTGTCGAAAGGGAATGTCTTCAGATAGCTCAAGGAAGAATATTCTGTCCCGAAATCATCAAGCGAGATTCGTATCCCTAGCACGTTGAGAGTATTCAGGGTGTCGATATTGTTGACGGTCCGCTCAAGGAGCACGCTTTCGGTTATCTCAAGCTCCAGACGGTCGGGCGGCAACCCGATCAGGTCTAGCGTTTGGGATACCCGATCAGTGAGGCCGCTTGTCAAGAATTCAGCCGCGGACACATTGACCGCGACGATGTAGTTCTGCGGCCACTTCATTGCCTCGCGACATGCCTGCTCCAAAACCCATGCACCTATTTCCGGCATGATTCCATCGGCCTCGGCCATCGGAATAAATGCCGTTGGTGGGATTTTTCCAAGTAGAGGGTGGTTCCATCTGAGCAAGGCTTCGAAGCCGACAATGCTGCCGCCCTCGGCGATGGGTTGGTACTCGATAGAGAATTGTTGTTGGACCAGGGCCATGCGAAGGCTGCGGCGCAGCAGTTCGCGTTGTTCCAGCAACTCAAGCATTGAGGGATCAAACGGTCTTGCGCGACCGCGTCCGTCTTTCTTCGCGGCGTAGAGTGCGACGTCGGACGCCTTCATCAGCTGCTCCGGATTTGTACCGTCCGGTGGAGCAGCAGATATGCCGATGCTGGCACCCACAAATAGCGCGATGCCATCTATCGTGAAGGGCTTTTTGAATGCATCAACCAAAGCTTCTGCTAGCTGGTGTCCTTTGGCGGGATGTCCCGGGCCCCTTGATATGACGGTGAATTCGTCACCCGCCAGTCGATAGGCTCTGTCGTCGCTGGTAAGGCACTCTTGAATGCGGCTTGCAGCCAGCTGAAGGAGCTTGTCGCCGGCCGGATGCCCAAGCGTGTCGTTAACGGGTTTGAAATCGTCAAGATCGAGTTGCATCAGGGACAGAGTCTCGTTCGAGCCTGCGGTCTCCCGTAACAACACAGCGAGGTCCTCGCTGAACTGGCGTCGGTTCGGCAGTCCAGTGAGCGGATCGTGGGTGGCCAGATGCAAAAGGGTCGCCCGCTCATCGTCGATAGATTCCTCGGACCGAACCACGGCAAACAGATCTCCGATCCGATAGATCGTCAGTCCGTGCGACGCTGGCGCGCCAAAATCCCCCGATATTTGCAAAGGCTGGGCACTGTCGCCCAATGAACGGAGGGCGAGTGTGATCGCCGATTTGTCCAATTCTGGAAAATGTTCCCAAAACGACGCTGCTGGTTTGACAGAATCAGGCAGCTCAGTGCCCAGCAAATTCTCGACGGGATTGAAATCGCGGTCAAAGAACAAAAGCCGGTCGATCGAGCTCGAAGCTCTCGCCTCTGTTTGTCCGAGCGCCGAGGGGGCCGCACGAATTTTCTGCATGTCCGAGGCCCTCCTTAGTCTCATGTCATAACCAGATATTGTAGCAAATTAGCTCCCACACAACTTGTGCACGCCAAGATTTACATTAGGCATTTCTGATTAACAATCCCCAACCTCGGCCCAACTCGCTCACGGATGGGCTTATGCCACATCTTTATTTTCGCGACCCATTTGCATCCATCGTCTCGGCGGCGACCCTTCGATAAATTGCCGGCAGGGGATCTCACGCGCCCGATCCGCACTCCGTCATGAACCAGTCGATAAAGCGGCGCACCGGCTTTTTCGCCCAGCTGTTCGATATGACGTAATAGCCTTGGTTTTCTGCCGTCGCGATGTCGGAAAGCACCAGCAGATCGCCGCGTTCGATCTCGCGGCGGAACACCTCGACCGGGCAGAGCGCCACGCCATGGCCGGCGACTACGGCCGTCGCCAGCATGTTGAAATCCTGGAATATCGGACCCCGGAGCGGCTCCGGCGCTTTCTGGCCGGCCTTGCGGAACCATTCCTTCCAGCCGTCGGCGGATTCGTCGTGCAGCAGATCGGCGCCGGCGAGCGAGACGTCGTCGATCGTCCAGTTTCGTTTGGCAAGGTAATGGCCGCTGGCGACGGGCTGGTTGCGGCGGGAGAAGAGCAGGCGGCTTTCCCTGCCGCCGCTCAGATCCTCGCCCATGGTGATCAGCACGTCCAGGCTTTCGTCGTCGAAGCGTTCTTCGGCGCGTGCATAGACGATCCTGACGTCGAGATCGGGGTCGCTCTCCTGGAAGGAGGGCAGGGCCGGGACGAGCCAGCGGGAGGCGATCGAGGGAATGCAGCCGACGGTGATGGCCCGCATGTTGTGATCGCGCCGCATGTTGCCGGTCGCATGCGCGATCGCCGCCAGCGATCCTGACACGGCGCGGTAATATTCGCCGCCGGCTGCGGTCAGCGCGACACCGCGGCCCGATTTCTGCAACAGCTTGCGGCCGAGCCAGGTCTCCAGATGCTTGATCTGATGGCTGATCGCCGCATGGGTAACGTGCAGCTCGTCGCCCGCTTTCGAAAGGCTCATCAGGCGGGCCGTGGCTTCGAAAGCGCGCAGGGCGTTCAACGGCGGCAATTGCATTTGTAAAATTTCCTCACAGATGACGCAAGAATCATCATTTGAAAATGCCAGCCATTTCAATAGCTAATTGTCGTGAGCGATAAAAAAGAATCATCGCTGCATCTTCAATAATTTATCAGGAGAATCGGCGATGTTCGTCAGAAATCTGAAGGAGGTGGAGCTCACCGAGCGTTTCGTCGACTGGGGCAACGGCACGAGCCACCGCTTGCTGACCAAAGACGACGGCATGGGCTTTACGGTGTGCCATACCGTCGTTCGCGCCAATAGCGAAGCCCTGCTTCAGTACCGCAATCATCTGGAGGCCTGCTATTGCATTAAGGGCGAGGGCGAAGTGGAGGATATGGACGGCAACGTCTTTCCGATCCGCGCCGGTGATATCTATGTGCTGGACAAGCATGACCGCCATTATCTGCGCGGCGGCAAGGATCAGGATCTCATTCTGGTCAGCATCTTCAACCCGCCGCTGACGGGCACCGAACGGCACGACCTGAACAACCAGAGCGGCTCGCAATACTGAACGAAACCATGATGCCGAAAAGTGTGAGCGGTTTTCGGACGAAATCATGCTCTCACTATATAATGTAGAACAGGATTCAGATTTTAGGCCGACCCGGCCTAATATCATCCTGTTCTAGCCGATCATTTCGTCGACTTCTTAGGTGGAAAGCAGAGCCCGTCAAATGGCGGGCACTGCTTCCGGCGTGAACGGCAAGACGTCCGCTGCCTTTTCGTGGCGACTTACAGCGCCGCGCGCAGCCTATTGCTGCTGCTGCTGCTGCTGTTGGCCCGGCGGTGGCGTGCCGATTTTTTCCAGAACTTTCTTGGCCAGAGCCGGGTCGCTCTGGGCGGCCGTCAGGATCGACGAGTATTCTTCGACGGAGATGTCGGGAGAAGCCTTGACGGTGTCGACCATCTGCTTCTTGGCCTCCTCCTGCAGCTGCTGCTTGGCAGTCTCGTCCTTCGTCGCGCCGATCTTGGCCGAATACTCCTGCCTCACCTTGTCGACCTGCAGATAGGCAACGGCGAAGGCCTCGATTTTCTGATCGCTGACGGCTGCTGTCGCACCGGTGCCGCCCTGCTGTCCCTGCATCGGCGTCTGGCCCTGAGCCGGCGGCTGCGCCTGTGCCGGCTGCTGTTGCGCCTGGGCCATGTCGACAGCGGATGCCGGGCTGAAAGCAAGCAGACTGAAGACCACAGTGCTCAATGTTGCGACAGATGTGTAACGATTGATCATATTCATTCCTCTTCAAGTGCATGATTTGATCGGCAGCAAGACCGCCTCGGTCGATCGCTCAGCCGCTCAAAGGCCGGCGAGCTCGCGACGATGGAACCTTGAAGAGGGTACGGTGCGGCGGTAACGGGGCGATTTGCTGACGATTGAGCGGCGGTTTTGTGACCGCCGGCATGTCGACTGGTGCGGGAAATTCCAGCGCGAGCCGGTCAGCCCGGGGTCTCACGCTGCGCTTTTCCAGCGCGGGTCTTGGTCGGCTCAGCCCAGACAAACGGATGTCGCGCGCGACCTCCGTTTGTCTGGTTAGGCTTCGGCTAAAGCAATTCTAGCAAACGCTGCGCGGGAGAGCTTGTTTCGCAGCGCCGCCGCTCTATGTCCTCACCCGTTTCAGCATGAGATCTGCAGGCAGTATTCACCGTAAATCCGGGTGCCGACGGCGTTGTCCGCCGGCCGGCTTGAAGGAGCTGAGCAATGAAAATTCTCATGGTTCTCACATCGCATGATCAGTTGGGAAACACCGGCAAGAAGACGGGATTCTGGCTCGAGGAGCTTGCTGCTCCTTATTTCGTTTTCCGCGACGCCGGGGTCGATATTACACTCGCTTCGCCGAAGGGCGGCCAGCCTCCGCTCGATCCGAAGAGCAATGAGCCGGCGTTCCAGACGGAAGATACGAGACGGTTTGAACGAGACGCGGCCGCAATGGCTGCGCTCGCAAACACCATCAAGCTTTCTGAAATCGACCAGGCGGACTATGACAGCGTGTTCTTCCCCGGCGGGCACGGTCCGCTTTGGGATCTGACGAACGATCGCAATGCGCTGTCGCTTATCGAGGACATGCTTTCGGCGGGAAAGCCTGTGGCGCTCGTCTGCCATGCACCCGGTATCCTGACGAATGTGAAGGCGCCGGATGGAAAGCCCATCGCCAAGGGCCGGGCCGTCACGGGGTTCACCGATTCAGAAGAAGAGGCCATGCACCTGGTCGAGGTCGTTCCCTACCTGCTCGAGGACGTCCTGAAAGAGCAGGGCGCAAAGTTTTCAAAGACGGCGGATTGGGGCGTGCATGTCGTCCAGGACGGCCTGCTGATCACCGGCCAAAACCCGGCCTCGTCAAAACAGGGCGCCCGCACGCTGCTTGATGCCTTGGGAAAGCAGGCCGCGGCTTAAGCACTTCAGCCCCTGGGCATAATTGCTGGCCGGGGGCGAGATCTCCTCATTCGGCTTGTGCCAACGCCGGCCGCAGGCGCGTTTCGACGACCTCTGCGGCACCTGCGCATCGGCCCGAAAATCGGAATCGCTTGTCGGGCCGATGCGCGGATTGAAAGAGTTAGGGCGTCCTTTGTG
>NZ_JBFUAY010000019.1:0-66762 GCF_056406015.1 Rhizobium sp. P1_E1
CTGGTGTCAGTGCGCCGACTGCCTATACGGTGGCAGTGATCTTTTCCGTGCTCGGTGCCGCCCTTCTCTACATGATCCCGAAACCGGTGCAGAAGACGACCGGCGAGACCAAGAGCTGGGCGATGATCCTTGGCGGCTTCAGTTTCATTCGCGCCGAAAAGGTAGTGCTCGGCGCGATCTCGCTCGATCTCTTCGCTGTGCTGCTCGGCGGCGCGACGGCACTGATGCCGATTTTTGCACGCGATATCCTCACTCTCGGGCCGTGGGGTCTCGGACTGCTGCGCGCCGCACCCGGCCTTGGCGCCATCGTCATGGCAGTCTTGCTTGCCGCCTATCCGCTCAAACATCGCGCCGGCATCTACATGTTCATCGGCGTCGCCCTGTTCGGCGTCGGAACGATCATCTTCGGCATATCGACCAACACCGAAGTCTCGATCGCGGCGCTGGCGCTGATGGGGGCGGCCGACATGGTGTCGGTCTATGTCCGCGAGAGCCTGATTGCGCTCTGGACGCCGGATCAGCTGCGCGGCCGCGTCAATGCGGTCAACATGGTTTTCGTCGGCGCTTCGAACGAGCTTGGCGAATTCAGGGCGGGTACGATGGCGGCGATCTTCGGCGCGGTGCCGGCGGTCGTCATCGGCGGGATCGGAACGCTTGTCGTGGCGGCGATCTGGGCTTCGAGTTTCCCCAAGCTGCGCAGGATCGATACGCTGGACGCGCCCACTCCATAGTCGGAATCGACTATGCGCGGATGGCGATAGAGGACGTCGCCTTCGCCGTCTTTCCCTCGAAGACGATGTCGAGAAATTCGGTCAACCAGGCTTTCAGCGGCGCGTCGAACAGCATGCGGCCTTCGAGATGTTCGCGGCCCTGCTGGGCATTCGGCAGGATGAAGCGATGGGCGCCATGCACGACCCAGCGATGCATCATCACCCGGGTCAGTTCGGCGTGGAACTGCAGGCCCCAGGCATTGCCGTCGTAGCGGAAGGCCTGGTTCGGATAGGCATCGCCTTCGGCCAGCAGGTCGGCGCCGCGCGGCAGCTCGAAGCCCTCGCGGTGGAAATGATAGACCATTCTCGGCCAGTGCATCAGCAGGCGGCCCTTCTCGGTCGGGTGCAGCGGATACCAGCCGATCTCGGTCGAGCCGTCGGCATTCGACTGCACCTTGCCGCCGAGATGATGCACCAGCATCTGCGCGCCGAGGCAGATACCGAGGTAGGGGCGTTTTTCCCGCAGGGGAACGTCGATCCAGTCGATTTCCTTCTTGATGAAGTCATCGGGATCATTGGCGCTCATCGGCCCGCCGAAGACGACGGCGCCGGCATGGTCTTTCAGTGTTGTCGGAAGCGGCTGGCCCAGAACCGGGCGACGGATATCGAGGCGGTAGCCCTTTTCGACCAGCAATTGGCCGACGCGGCCGGGGCTCGACCGCTCCTGATGCAGGACGATGAGGATCGGGCGCCCGTCGCGGTTCTGGTTTTGCTCAGTCGGTATCATCTTGCGCAACCTGGACATCCGTCACCCTGGCGGCGGCCTCCTGCCGCTTCTGGATGCGCTCGCGCGAGGAGACGCCGAGCAGATCGGCGATACGCCAGATCACATGGTCTTCCATCTCGCTGCGTTCGCCATCGGCATAGACGATGTCCCAGAGGACGCCGATCAGTTCGAGGCGTTGCTCGGTATTGAGATGACGTTTCAGGTCGGCGGTGAAGCGATAATAGTCGACGGCGGAGCTTTCGGCCTCAAGGCCGGCGGCTATCAGAGCATCGAGCTGCTTGCCGTCGAGTGCATACTGCTCCTTCAGGAGCTTGCGCAGCCGCTTCTTCTCGCTGGCTTTGATCTGACCGTCGGCCTCCATGACCTGCATGCACAGCGCTGCCACTGCGATGCGGGGATCATCAGGGGCAAAACCTTTCTTCGGGTGGTCGGCGGTGAGATTCTGGAAGAATGCCTGAAAGCGTTCGAACATGCGGTTTTCGTTCCATTTCAGAAAAGGCGGAGCCGTGTCTTGGGTTCCGGTTCCACCCTGGGATCGCGAACGCCGGGATCATCCGGCAGTCCGCCAAAGAAAGGTTTTGCCTCGCTCGGCGCGGGCGTTTTATCGCCCGCGGCTGGTTCGGCGGGTTTCGGTTTTGCCGATGTCGGTGCCGGGGCCGGCGTGGGGCGCACAGCCTCGGCAATCGTCGCGGCGCGTTCCAGCTCAATGATGCGATGGTCGTTAACCGGGCTTTCCGGCCTGACGTCACGCAGCGGCGGCAGTGTCTTCAAAGCCGTTTCGATCGAGGCCGGTGCCGAACCGTCCTCGAGCGGACCCTCGATCTGGCCGAAGGGCGCCTTCCATTCGAAGGCGTCGAGACGGCCGGTCACGGGCGATACCGGCAGCCATTTGTCGGACACGAAGCCGTCTGCCACCCAGGCCGGATCGCGCGGCGCCTTGAGCGCCTGGGCCAGCCAATGGCGCACGCGACCCTGGTCTCCGGTCTCGGCTTCTTCGATGTCGGCCAACAGCAGGTAGGCGGCTTCACGCGGCTGCATGCGGGCCGCTGCTTCCGCCTTGGCGCGAGCCTTGGCGAATTCCTGCGCGTCGAGGGCTGCCTGGGCGACGACGAGAAGGGATTCGACGTTGTTCGGGCGCTGCCCTTCCAGCCGTTCGGCACGCTTCAGCCGGTCGAGCGTGGAATCGCCGCTGCGGGCCCGGACATAGGCTTGGCCGATCTCAGGATGCGGCGCCGATTTCCAGGCCTGTTCGAGGATCGAGGCGGCCTTGCGCACGCCGCCCTCGCGAAACAGCGCCTTTGCGGCAATGAGGGCGGCCGGAATGAAATCGGCGGCAAGCTTCAGCGCCTGCAGCGCGTCGTCGCGGGCACCTGTCGGGTTGCTTTCCAGCTTCTCGGCGGCGCGCGCGGTCAGGAGGACGGCGTGCAAACGGTTGGCTTCGGCCTTTTCGACGACGCGGGCGGCCTTTTGCTGTTCGAGCAGGCGGATCGCATCATCCCAGCGGCCGGCCTGGCTGCGATATTCGAGGGTCGCCTGTGCGGCCCAGGGCAGATATGGCGCGTTGTCGGCAGCCTTTTCGGCATATTGGCGGGCGGCCTCGTTGGCCCCGAGACGGCGGGCTTCGAGATAGAGGCCGCGCAGGCCGAGTTCGCGCGTCTCTGGATCGTTGGCCATGGCCTCGAACTTGGCGCGCGCCTCATCATGGCGGCCTTCGATCAGGGCGGCCTGGGCCTCGAGCAGGTTGATCAGTGGTTCCTGATCGGCGCGGATGAGGCCACGCGAGCGGGCGGCCATCTTGCGGGCAAGCAACGCATTGCCGGCGCCGGCGGCGATGAGGCCGGTCGACAGTGCCTGATAACCGCGGTCCCGCTTGCGGGCGCGGAAATAACGCGTCACCGAATACGGTGAGGTCCAGATGAGACGGACGAACCACCAGGCGATCATCACGGCGGCGATGAGGGCGATGATCGCGCTGGCGGCGACGATCAGCCTCGTCTGGTAGATCTGGCCCTCCCAGATCAGCGAGAGGTCACCGGGACGATCGGCGAGCCAGGAGAAGCCATAGGCGAGAAGCAGCACGAAGAGGGCGAAGACGACAAGGCGGATCAGCATGGTCTCATCCTTCCTTGCCGGTGCCGGAAACCGCTTTCGACAGCGCCCCGCCGACCAGTTCCTCGACGCGGATGCGCGCTTCGAGCGATTGCTTGAAGGCGGTGGACGCCTGCTTGCCGAGGGCCGGCAGATTGTTCCATTCGGCGGATGCGCCGGGCAGGTCGCCGCTTTTCACCTTGTCCTCCATGCGGGCGGCGATGGCTTCGACGCTTTCGCCCTCGATATTGCCGACGGGACGGACGCTCACCAGCGATTTGGCGCTCGACATCAACCGGTCCGACCAGCTCTGGTTCGGATCCGGCTGGTTGACGGCTTCGACGATCGCGGTGGCGACATCGGGAACCTCGCCCACCAGCTCGGCGCGTGAGGGAATGCCGGTCTCGGCAAAGGCTCTGAGGTCGGCGACAGCAGGATCGTCGGGTGCGACGCCGGCGAAGGTGTCGAGTTCGGCCAGGAAAGGACCACCTCGATCGATCGCCGCCTTCAGGGCGGCAGCGGCGATTGCCCGGGCAACGGCGACATCCTCGCGCGGCTCGTTCAGCTTCTTTTCGGCCTCTTCGAGGCGCTTGGCGATATCGGCGCCATTCGTCGTCTGCTGCTCGGATGACTGGGCAAGCGTCGAGCGCAGATGGTCGACCTGACCGGTCAGCTCCGCAATCTTCTGGTTGAGTGCCTCGACGTTAACAGAATCGGCCGGTGAGGTTGCGACGGGGGCCTTCGCAGCTGTTTCCAGCGCAGCGACGCGCTTCTCAAGCTCACCATTATCAGCGCTCGCCGGATTGGCGGCAAGGTTGGCGACGGCTTGTTTCAGGCCGTCGATCTCGCCGGCAAGATCGGCCGTTTCCGGCGAGGTCGTCTGCGGCGCGGAGGAGCCTGGGAGGTAGCCGGCATACTGGATAGCGCCGGCGCCAAGCAGCGCCACGAGGCCGCCGAAAATGCCGGCGGCAATGAGACCCGAGGTGCCGGCGCTCTTCGGCGCAGGCTGTTCGGGAGGAGGGGTGAAGGAGGGTTCTGGAGCTGCCGGTTCCTCCTCCGGCGCGTCCATCACAGGCTTCTCTTCATCTTCGGCATGCGACGCAGTCTCGGTTTCGGGCGGCAGGCCGACATCGGCGGCAGCGGGGCTGTCGGCGTCGGCAGTTTCATTGTCTACCGGTTTTTCGGTATCGGCTGCAGCGGCGAATTCCTGTGCATCGAGGTCGATCGTGACCGGCTCGTCGGCGCTCTTCGAATGGCGTGGCGGGTTTCCCGATACCATGAGGTCCTCTTTATTCTGCATTGCAACGAAACTAGACAGTGATGCCAGTTAAGGGAAGAGGTTAGATCAAATTTGGGCGGTTAGAGCCTTCGAAGCAGCGACAGAAGACTTTTCTCATCCGCCATCGGTGAAATCTCGACGCTTTTTTTTAGAGCCGTCGGGATGGCTTGCGCCACCGCTTCGCTGAGGCAGAGAAGGCGGATTCCGCTGTGTTCCGGCCCGGCTGATAGGAATTCCGGCATGCGAAAGAAATCCACGGCCGTCTGGCGGGAATAGAAGAGGATGGCGTCCGGGTAACCGTTAGCGAAGATCGCGTCGATCTCGGCGGGATCGGGGACGGCCGGCTGCATGCGGTAACATTCGGCGACGGAAAAATGGATGCCGAGCTCGCGCAATCTTCCTTCCAAAGTCTCGGCGCGCGGGGTGCCAGCGAGGTAGAGCAGCGTGCCCGGTTTCTCCGCCGCGATGAGATCGGCGAGATCGCGGCCGTTGCCCTGGGATGAGGCGACCGATCGGAAGCCGAGGCTGCGCGCTTCTTCGGCCGTCGTTTCGCCCACCGCAAAAAGCGGGCGGGCAAGATGCGGGCGAAGTTGCTCCCCGAGAGCGGAGAGGACCCTGATGGCTTCGGCGCTGGTCACGGCGATTGCGCCGCTGGTGGTTGCAAGCGCGGCTAGGGCGGCGGCGCTGTCGTGCAGCGGCTGACGCAGCGGCAGCAGCAGGGGCTCGTGGCCCATATCGCGCAAACGTTGTGCGGTTCTCGTCGCCGAATGCGCGGGGCGGGTGACGAGCACACGCATGGCCGGTTCAGTGCCAGTCGTCGAAAAAGGCGCTGCCGGCCCTTGCACGCACGTCCTGGCCGGCGCGGGTGCCGAGCGCTGCCGCATCGCGGCGGTGGCCATCGGTCGTCACCGCATGCTGGCTGCGGCCGTCGGGCGTGATGATGAGGCCGGAGAACCGGATCAGGTCGCCTTCGCAGACGGCATAACCGCCGATCGGCGTGCGGCAGGAGCCGTCGAGTGCCGCAAGGAAGGCGCGTTCGCAGGAGACGGTGTCGAAGGTCGGGCCATCGTTGACCGGCGCCAGCAGATCGTCGACCCTGGCATCGCCGATGCGGCTTTCGATGCAGATCGCGCCCTGCGCCGGGGCCGGCGGGAAGGTGTCGGGGTCGAGGATATCGGTCAGCACGTCGACCTTGCCGAGGCGTTTCAGGCCGGCAAGCGCCAGCAGGGTCGCATCGACCTCGCCCGCTTCGAGCTTGCGCAGGCGGGTTTCGACGAGGCCGCGGAAGGTGATGACGTTGATGTCGGGCCGCATGCGGCGGATCAGTGCCTGGCGGCGCAGCGATGAGGAACCGACGGTGGCGCCATGCGGCAGGTCGATCAGTTTGCGCGCGGTGCGGCCGATGACGGCGTCGCGGATATCTTCACGCGGCAGATAGGCGGAGAGATAAAGCCCCTCGGGCAGCTTCGTCGCCATGTCCTTGGCGGAATGCACGGCGAAATCGAGCTCGCCGGCGGTAAGCTTCTGTTCAAGCTCCTCGGTGAACAGGCCCTTGCCGCCGATCTCGGCCAGCGACCGGTCGGTGATGCGGTCGCCCTTGGTCGTCAGCACGACGATCTCGAACATTTCCTCGGGCAGATGATGCGCCGCCATCAGCCTGTCGCGAGCCTCATGCGCCTGGGCAAGCGCCAGCGGGCTGCCTCGCGTGCCGATCCGGAAAGGTTTTGTTTGCATCCGCTCTATTCCGTTGTTACCGGAGTTCTCGTAAACGGGTTTCCATCCCATCGCAATCAACGAACAGGCTTCATGGTTCCCTTTCTACGCATCCTTGGCATCGAAACGAGCTGCGACGAGACCGCCGCCGCGGTCGTCGAGCGCGATGCTGAGGGGCATTCCCACGTGCTGTCGGATGTCGTGCTTTCCCAGCTCGACGAGCATAGCGCCTATGGCGGCGTGGTGCCAGAGATCGCCGCACGCGCCCATGTCGAGGCGCTGGACGAGCTGATCGAGGAGGCGCTGAAGCGCGCCAATGTGTCGCTCAACGATGTCGACGCCATCGCCGCCACGTCGGGGCCGGGGCTGATCGGCGGGTTGCTCGTGGGGTTGATGACCGGCAAGGCGATCGCCAGAGCCGCCGGCAAGCCGCTCTATGCGGTCAACCATCTCGAAGGCCATGCGCTGACGGCGCGGCTGACGGACGGGCTGTCCTTTCCCTATCTGATGCTGCTCGTCTCCGGCGGCCATACCCAGCTCATCCTGGTGCGCGGCGTCGGACAGTATGAGCGCTGGGGCACGACGATCGACGATGCGCTCGGCGAAGCCTTCGACAAGACGGCAAAGTTGCTCGGCCTGCCCTATCCCGGCGGACCGGCGGTGGAGCGGATGGCGCGGGACGGCAATCCCGATCGGTTCGACTTTCCGCGGCCGCTGGTCGGCGAGGCACGGCTCGATTTCTCCTTCTCCGGCCTGAAGACAGCGGTGCGGCAGGCGGCGCAGGATATCGCGCCGCTCAGCGATCAGGACGTAGCGGATATCTGCGCCTCGTTCCAGAAGGCGGTTTCGCGGACGCTGAAGGACCGTATCGGCCGTGGCCTGCAGCGGTTCAAGACGGAATTTCCGACGACATTCTCTGCTACTGGCGAAAAGCCGGCGCTGGTCGTTGCCGGCGGTGTCGCCGCCAATCTCGAACTGCGCGGCACGCTGCAGGCGCTGTGCGACAAGAACGGCTTCCGCTTCGTCGCGCCACCGCTGCACCTCTGCACCGATAATGCCGTGATGATCGCCTGGGCAGGACTGGAACGGATGGCGACCGGTGCCGCGCCGGATGCGCTCGACGTGCAGCCGCGTTCGCGCTGGCCGCTCGATTCCAATGCGGAAACGCTGATCGGCTTCGGAAAACGAGGGGCCAAGGCATGAGCGAAAACATCGCCGTCGTTGGATCGGGGGCTTTCGGCACGGCGCTTGCCGCCGTCATCGCGCTTGCCGGCCGCAGCGCCGTGACGCTCGTCGGGCGCGATCCGTCACTAATTGCCGATCTGAAGGCCGAGCGGCTGCATGATGCGGTGCTGCCCGGCATTCTTCTGCCCGATACACTGGAATTTTCCGCCGAGGCGGATGCGGTCGCCGGCGCTTCCATCGTGCTTTTTGCGATGCCGTCGCAGGCGCAGGCCGATGCGGCGCGGCAATATGGACCTTATCTTTCCAAGGATGCTGTCGTCGTTACCTGTGCCAAGGGTATCGAACGGACGACGGGCAATCTACTGACCGACATGCTGGAGCGGGAACTGCCGGACCATCCGATCGCCGTGCTCTCCGGTCCGGGGTTTGCCGCCGATATTGCCAAGGGCTTGCCGACGGCGATGGCGATCGCGGCAGCCGACATGGAGACCGCGGAGCGGCTCGCTCAGGCCATATCAGGTCGAACCTTTCGGCTCTACGCCTCCAACGACCGGATCGGCGTGCAGCTTGGCGGCGCGCTGAAGAATGTGCTGGCGATCGCCTGCGGCATCGTCGAAGGCCGCGGCATCGGCGATTCCGCGCGTGCGGCGCTGATTGCGCGCGGGCTTGCGGAAATGTCGCGTTTCGTCGTCGCCAAGGGCGGGCAGGCGGATACGGTACGCGGGCTTTCCGGCCTCGGCGATCTGGTGCTGACGGCGACAAGTCATCAATCGCGAAATCTGCGCTTCGGCATAGCGCTCGGGCGCGGCGACAAGACCGATCCCCTGCATGGTGCGCTGGTGGAAGGCGCGTTTGCCGCCTCCGTCGCCTCGCGGCTTGCGGCGGAATTGAAGGTCAGCATGCCGATCACCGATGCCGTTTCAGCCATCATCGACGGCAGGCTCGATATATCAGAGGCGATAGAGCAGCTGATGACGCGTCCGATCACCACCGAATAGGAGACAGACATGCTTTTCGCCCTTCTCTGCAAGGACAAACCGGGACATCTGAACGTGCGCATGGATACGCGTCCGACGCATATCGAGCATCTGAACAAGCTGAACGCCGAGGGCACGCTGAAGATCGCCGGCCCGTTTCTCGATGATGACGGCAAGCCCTGTGGCAGCCTGATCATCGTCGAAGCGGAATCGAAAGAGGCGGCGCGAGCGCTTGCCGATGCCGATCCCTATGCCAAGGCCGGACTATTCGAAAGCGTCGACGTCAAGGCCTACAACTGGGTCTTCAACAAACCGGAGGCGTGAGCATGGCGCACTGGCTCTATAAATCCGAACCCGCTTCCTGGTCCTGGGAGCAGCAGAAGGCTGCCGGCGAAAAGGGCACGGAATGGACCGGCGTCCGCAACTATCTGGCGCGCAACAATATGCGGGCGATGCAGATCGGCGACAAAGGGTTCTTCTATCATTCCAATGACGGGCTGGAGATCGTCGGCATCGTCGAAGTCTGCGCCCTGTCGCATCCCGATTCTTCCGCCAAGGGCGATCCGAAGTGGGATTGCGTCGATATCCGCGCCATCATGGACGTGCCGAAGCCGGTGACGCTGAAGGATGTCAAGGCGAGCGAGAAGCTCGCCAAGATGGCGCTCGTCACCTCGATGCGGCTTTCGGTGCAGCCGGTCACCGAGGAAGAATATCTCGAAGTCTGCCGCATGGGCGGACTGGACAATCCGCCGCGTTGAAGACTGATCCGCAAGCCTTCATCCGCGCCAATACCAGCCTGATGCCGCCGCCGCATGTGCCGGAGATTTCGCTCTATCAGGCAAGCGAGGCGCATGAGCTCTGGCTGAAGACGGAGGAGGAGTTGGAAGCGATCGGCCTGCCGCCGCCCTTCTGGGCTTTTGCCTGGGCGGGCGGCCAGGGACTGGCGCGCTACATTCTCGATCATCCCGAAACGGTGCGCGGCAAGCGCGTGCTGGATTTCGCCAGCGGTTCGGGCCTGGTCGGCATTGCGGCTGTGATGGCCGGTGCCCGGGAGGTCATCGCCGCCGATATCGATCCCTGGGCGGAGACGGCAGTCCGGCTGAATGCCGAGGCCAATCGCGTTTCACTCGGATTTACCGGCGCCGATCTGATCGGACAGGCCGTCGATGCTGATATCGTGCTTGCCGGCGACGTCTTCTACGACCGCGCTTTCGCAGATGCGCTCGTTCCCTGGTTCGCGAAGCTGGCAGCCGACGGCAAGTGGGTGCTGGTCGGCGATCCCGGACGCAGTTACCTGCCGAGAGAGCGACTGGAATTCTGCGCGGTTTATGAGGTGCCGGTAACGCGGGCGCTGGAGGACAGCGAAATCAAGAAGACGACGGTGTGGCGATTCGCTCGGCACGAGATATCCAAAATGTTCCCGACGAACTTAACCTGACATCACCGAACTGGCTTATGACGGGATAGCGTGCATATTCACACGGGCTATCCGCAGAGCGTTGATCAACGGGGGGAACTTATGACGATCTACGACGAGCTTCGCAAAGCGCCGTTCAACCTCGACGACGCTGCGATTCCTGGCTCCACGACACCTATGTCTCGCTCGATCTTGATGACAAGATCGGCCAACTCTTCACCTTGATCATGATCGGGACGGATGAGGAGGATTTCAAACGCATTGCTTCACTAAGGCCGGGCGGCGTAACCCGCTTCTTCACGGCTGACCTCGAGTTCGAGCGGCGGGTCATCTCTGACCTCGTGGCCAAGAGCAAAGTCCCGCCCATCATCAGCGCAGACCTCGAAGGCAGCCGTCATTCCTTCGCTTTCGGCACTCCGGTGCTGGGCCAACTTGGCCTTGCCGCCGTCGACGACGTTCAGGCGAYCGAGAAAAGTTCAGAAATTTTGGCACGCGAGGGCCGCGCGATGGGGGTGCGCTGGTCCTTCACGCCAGTCATCGACATAAATACCGCGTTCCGATCACCGATTGTCGGTACACGGTCATACGGCTCCGATGTCAACAAGATTGAGCGGCACGCGGTTGCCCATGTTCACGGTCTCCAACGACATGGAGTTGCCGCCACCGCAAAGCACTGGCCGGGCGAGGGATATGACGACCGCGATCAGCACCTCGTTACGACCACCAACCCGCTTTCCATGGACGAGTGGAAGGAAACCTTCGGTCGGCTTTATAGAACGCTGATCACCGAAGGCTTGTTGGCAATAATGAGTGGGCACATTTCCCTTCCGGCCTATGTTCGATCGAAGATACCAGATGCCGGGCTTGAAGCTTTCCGACCGGCCTCGGTTTCTCGGTTGCTGAACGTTGATCTTCTCCGCGACGAACTCGGCTTCAATGGTATCATCGTCTCTGACGCGACACCCATGGGAGGGCTGTCCGCCTGGGGCCACCACCTCGATACGCTGCCTGATATCATCGCAAATGGCTGCGACATGATCCTCTTCAGCGATGAACCTGAGGAGGATATGGCGGCGGTCAAGGCTGCCGTCGAAGATGGGCGAATTACTCCGGAGCGACTTGAAGAAGCGGTTCTTCGCGTGCTGGCGCTCAAGGCGCATCTCAAGCTTTTTCAACCGTCAGATGTCCTCCCCGATGCCGCTGAAGCGCGCCAGCTGCTTGCGCATCCAGACAATGTCGCTGCATCAAGGGAATGCATCGGCCGCTCGCCCACGCTTGTGAAGGACGTCAATGGTATCTTTCCGCTCGATCCGGCGAAGACAAAGCGTGTGCTGCTGGTCGACGGCGGCATCATTCATCCGCTCATGCCGCAGCCACTGAAATTCTTGCTACCCGAGCTGTTGCGGAAGGAAGGTTTCGAAGTCACGATCGACCGATCGGACATCGTGCCGACCCCCGACGACTTCGACCTCGTCGTCTACGCGCTAGGCGATGAGTCGCTGCTCGTACGAGGCCGGATATTCGTCGACTGGCATAGGATGGGTGGTGGGGGCCTTTTCAAGGCCATGTACCGACCGTGGACGAATATTCCCTCCGTAATGATCTCATTTGGGCATCCCTATCACCTTTACGATGCGCCGCGCGTACCGGCCTATATCAATGCGTACTCCACCATGGACAGCGTCCAGGAAGCCGTCGTTGATTGTATGCTCGGTCGCAAGCCCTTCCTCGGCACCAACCCGGTAGACCCTTTCTGTGGCCTTGAAGATGCGCGCTATTGAAGTCGTTGGGAGCAGAGGCTGCCGGCCTATTGGAACGGGGCAACAGGCGCGTTCCGATCATTCGCGATCGCCCGGACCACAAGTCGTCAGCCGGCGATCAAAGGCGGCTTCATATACCATCGTCGCGGCGGCAAGATCGGCCAACGCCGTTCCGACTGCCTTGTAGAGAGTGATCTCGTCGTTGGACGTCCGCGCTGGACTATCCCGGCGACACAGTTCGTCAAGTGTCGCACGCACCGCATCCGTAGAAATGACGCCGCCTCGACGGGAATAGAGCCGTCGGCACAGCACCGCCTTACCTGCTCGACAGGGGTATCACAGCGTCATTGCGCATCACCACCTCTATATGGGCGCAGAATGCTGAGAGACGGGCGAGGAGGAATTGGCGGCGAAGCCATGAGCCTCTGCAGAAGAGACATCTTACGCGTTTTGGGCTGCTTCTGCGACGGAGGCAGTTCTTGCGCCGCTCTTTTCGCAAGTTCGAAGTCAAAATCAAAAGACATTTCGGGCCTCGTCCACCATTGGAAATCTCGAAGAAAATCTCGAAAACTAGAATGCAGGAAACGTGCCAACCGCTGCGTTAGGCGATGCTGGCACGCCGGCGTCAACCCTGTCGCCTCGCGCTATTGCGCCTAAAGCGCGTCGCGATCTTTCAGATTCGCTCGTGGCGCTTTAGGTCTTTGTTTTTACGCATGTCGCTGTCGCAAAACCGCTGCACAGTTTTGCGCGACATGCTTTAGCATACGGCCTCAAATCGAATGGATTGCGCGCCTTCCCACAGCGTGAGGCGGCCTATTTCGGCGAGTTGGTCGAGATTGGATGTGATTGTGATGAAATGATTGCCAGCCAGTTGGCCCATTTTCGATGAAAAATCGACGCCTCCGTAGGCAAGCAGGATTTCCGTTTCGCTGATGCCTCCCGGGTAGAGGATGATATGACCGGGGGCCGGATGGCTTGTATGGTTCTCATAACCGACGCCGAAATCATGGTCGCCAAGCGGGATCCAAACGCCCTCGCCAGACCAGCGAACGTGCACGATTTTACCATCGAACGGCATCTGCTTGATGAATGCTTCACAGGTTTTGGGCGCTCTGGCAGTTTCCAGGACAGCGTCGAAGATGAATKGGCCTGCTGTGATTTTCAGTTTCATGATGTCGCTCTTGTTAGATTTGACTGCTTTTTGATTTGTCTCGCCGCGGCTTTCCGATATTGCCCGTGGCCCTTGGTACCCACCAGGACGCCGTTTTCGACGACAGGCTTTCCAGCGACAATTGTCGTTATCGGCCAGCCGGTGATCTCGATCCCCTCGTAGGGCGAATAGTCTGCGCCATCATGCAGTTCCGCATGACGGATGGTCCGCTGGATGGCTGGATCCCAGATCGCGATGTCCGCATCCGCCCCCACGGCAATCGTTCCCTTTTGTGGATAGAGGCCATAGGTCTTTGCATGGTTCGTTGATGTCAGGGCGACAAAGCGCGGCAGATCGATGCGTCCGGCCATGAACCCTTGCGAAAATAGGATGGGAAGGCGGGTTTCGATGCCTGGAATGCCATTGGGAATGTGCCTGAAATTCGTGCGGCCTTTGGGATTAAGCTTTCCGTGCTGGTCGTCGTAGCGGAATGGACAATGATCAGATGAAAAGAGTTCGAATGCCCCGGTCTCGATGCCGCGCCAGCATTCTTTCTGGGCATCTTCATCCCGCGGCGGCGGAGAGCAGACAAGTTTCGCGCCCTCCCAATCCATGCCGTCGAGGTCCTTGGCGGTGAGCGTCAGATATTGCGGGCAGGTTTCCCCGACGACCTTGACGCCTCTCGTCCTTGCGCGAGCGATCTCTTCCATCGCCTCGCCGTTCGAGACATGCACAATGACAACAGGAACGTCTACGATTTCGGCGAGCGTCAGGGCGCGGTGCGTGGCTTCACGTTCGACAGCGACCGGACGGGTGGAGGCATGAGCGCGTGGGGCAACGTCTCCGGCCAGCTCGTGTTTTTCGATCAGGAACCTGATTGCGTCCTCGTTTTCACAATGGACCATGACGGTGGCGCCTGTCCGTCGCGCGACATCGAGCGTCTTCAGGATCTGCGCGTCATCGAGGCGCAGGCTCTCATAGGTCATGAAGACCTTCAGCGACGGATAGCCGTCGGTCACAAGCGCTGGCAATTCCTGGCCCAGCACGGCGTCGCTCGGGTCGGATATGATCAGATGAAAACTGACGTCGGTATAACACTGGCCCTCTGCGAGCGCATGATAGGCCGTTAGCACCTCTCGCAGCGATTTGCCCTTTTCCTGAAGGCAGAACGGCATGATGGTCGTATTGCCGCCGAACACCGCCGACAGCGTTCCGCTCTCGAAGTCGTCCGCCATCTCGATCCCTTCGCCCGAAGGCTGGGAGATATGGACATGGCTGTCGATGCCGCCTGGAAGGACATATTTGCCCGAGGCGTCGATCGTGCGCGCAGCACCCGACAGGCTCTGCCCGATCTGGACAATCTTACCGTCTTTAATGCCGATATCCGCCTGGAAAACATCCGCAGCAGTCGCCACCGTGCCGTTCTGAATGATGAGATCGTAGTCGCTCACAAGCCTGACCTTCAGTGTTGCAGGATTTTGCCAAGGAAAGCTTCGGTTCGCGGGTTGTGTTTTCCCGCGAAAAACTCCTCGCTCGGACGATCCTCGACGATCTCGCCCTGATCGATGAAAATCACGCGTGTCGCCACCCGGCGGGCAAATCCCATCTCATGGGTGACGACCATCATCGTCATGCCGTCCTTTGCCAATCCGGTCATGACGTCGAGCACTTCGGAAATCATCTCTGGATCAAGCGCGGACGTCGGCTCGTCGAAGAGCATGGCGAGCGGATCCATCGCGAGCGCCCGTGCGATCGCCACGCGCTGCTGCTGCCCGCCGGAGAGTTGGCTTGGATATTTTTTCGCGTGGTCCGTCAGCCCGACGCGATCAAGAAGCGCCATGGCCTTCGCATGGGCTGCCGTGTCGCTGCGGCCAATGACAATCTTCTGCGCCAGCATGATATTGTCGATGATCGTCAGATGTGGAAACAATTCGAAATTCTGGAAGACCATGCCTACCCGTGTGCGAAGGTTCGGCAGGTCGGTCTTCGGGTCGCCGACTTCGATACCATGCACCCGGATCGAACCTTCCTGAAACTGCTCGAGCCCGTTGACGCATTTGATCAATGTCGATTTGCCCGACCCCGAGGGGCCGCAGACAACCACGACCTCACCGCGCTCGACGTTCACCGAGCAGTTCTTAAGGACAGCGAACTGACCGTAATATTTGGTAACGCCAGTGATCTCAATCATGCCCGGCCTTTCTGGAAACGCGCGATGGAAAAGGGTTGCAAGGCTCTATCGGTCTCGCGACCGAGAACGAGCCGAGATGTTAACTGGCCGACGATCGGGCCGAGCGTATAGCCGTTTGAAGTGACGGCGTTGAAAAACCCGGGCATTGACGGATGTTCGCCGAGGATCGGCGCACCGTCGATGTTGATGTTCATCGCCGCCCAGCTTCGGATGACGTGAAGTTTGCGCAGAGCGGGAACGACGTGCTGGGCAACCCAAAGGTTCCCCTCAAGACTCGACAGTAGCGGGCGTGGATGTTGATGGACGGGATCGAGGCCTGCGGTCCAGCCGCCGCCGATGATGAAGTTCCCGTTTGCCGCCTGCTTGAGTGTCAAATGGCGGTCGGCATGGGCGACGAGACACGAGATCAAAGGTGCTGCGGCCTCGGTAACCACCATCTGCAGCGGAGCACCGAATACCGGCACATCGACACCGAGCATCGCGCCGATCCTTGAAGCGAAGGCTCCGGCTGCATTGACGATCCGTTTTGCCCGCAACATGCCCCTCGATGTCTTGACCTCGAACCCGTCGTCCGAGGTCCTTATTCCGGTGACCTCACAATTTTCGAAGAGTTGAGCGCCGTCTCGCCGTGCCGCCTCCAATATATATTGCGTCGCGACGAGAGGGTTGATCTTCCCCTCCTGGGAACAATAGGCAGCGCCGACAAAGTGGGAAGACAGAGCAGGCTCCAGGGAGCGCAGTTCCTCTTGCCCGATCAAGTGGCAATCGATCCCGGCCGCGCACTCCACCCCGACCTTTTCCGCCAGAAAACGCATGTGGTCATCGGTTTCGGCCACCATGAGGCCGCCTGTGACCTTCATCTCGAAATCCTGTCCGAGTTCGCTTTGCAGCGCCGCCCAAAGAGCGATTGAATCGCGCTGGAGGGGAAGTGTTTGTGCGGCCGCTCCGCCGCCACCTTCGGCACGGGTGCCGTGGTCGAAGGAAAGCAGCTGGGCATGAAGGCTTCCTGCATTCCCTCCAGACGCCAGCGAGTTCGCAAAAGCGCGCTCGACCACCACAACGTCCTCGCCTTCCCTGGCAAGGAAGAGCGCCGTCGAAAGGCCTGCAATGCCTGCGCCGATGACCAGCGTGGACGTTTCCGCCACCGGCAAAGCTTGAGGATTCGCCAATGCGGGTTTTTCCGGCAAAAGTGCGCGCTTGTGGCCGCCCCATTCCGGCTTTTCGACCGCAAGCGCCGCCAGCGGGATAGGTCGAAGTGGCATTTGCGGAGCCAGAAAACCGCTCGTTTCGCCAGTGAGGTGCCGTTGCTTCGCGACGTCAGCGATCGCTTTGCCGCAGTAGCGGCTCTGACACCGCCCCATGCCTGCACGCGACAGGCGCTTCAATGTCGAAACGTCCTGCGCACTATCTGCGCTGAGCGTCCTCAAGACACCGTAAGTCACGCCTTCGCAACGGCAGATCAATGCATCATCTGGCAGAATTGCCGTCTTTGTCTTTGCATCGTCCTTCGGCGCAAAGACCTGCCAAAGGGCTTCTTGAAACCGTCTATGGCGGGCAAGTCTTTTCACCACGCTTTCGTCGGTTTGGACAAGGAGGCCCAGTTTTCGCGCAATCGCCGCGGCGGCGATCTGTCCTTCTGCCATCGCAACATGCGCGCCGCCGAAACGCGCCGCTTCACCAACAATATGCACGTTTGCAAGCGTTGTCTGACCGTCGAGATCCCGCACTGCCCGCAGATCGCCGACGACGACCTCATGGCCGCACCCGAGTAGCCGGGACAGCTCATTGGAGGATGCGAAATTGCCGCCGATAAGGACCGTGTCAGCATCGAGATTGGTCTCGCCGCCTGGTCCGGCGAACGTGACGCTCTCCACACGCTGCGAGCCGTTGATCGAGGTGAGTACGCTATTCCAGCCTATCTTGACGCCCGCGGATCTAAGCGTCGATATCTGGCGCAATCCGTGACGGGCGAGAGCGGGATCCGTTGTCAGAAGGCCGAGGGCTGCCACCGGCCGAGACCACGGTGGTGGTGCTGCTTCCAGCAAAGCGACTATGGAGGCTCCTGCCTTTCGAAGTTCGTTGGCGACCTGCATATTCAAAGGGCCGTTTCCGGCGACAATGATCCTTCGGCCGGGAACGGTTCCATAGCTCCTCAGCAACGTCTGGGCGGCCCCTGTTGTCATCGCACCAGGAAGTGTCCAACCCCTGACCGGCGTTGGGCGTTCGTAGGCCCCCGTCGCGATGATGAGTATTTTCGGCTTGCAGTAAAACGCATGGCCGCACCCATAGCAGGCGATAATAAGCGAACCGTCGTCGTCACATGCGGCACCCCACACCACTGAAGCGGTTAGAAATGTCACGCCGTGATCGCGCACTTGCCCTATAAGCGCTGCGCCGGATAACGACTGCTCGTCGCCACTCAATCGCTCGGCGGCGCTCCGTGTCGAGGGTTGTTTGAAATACTGCCCGCCGGCAGACGGCCGTTCATCAATGACAGTCACCTTGGCGCCGGCCGCAGCAAGGACCTCCGCGGCGGCAAGCCCCGCGGGCCCCGCTCCGACAATGAGAACGTCCATCGTCCTTGTCGTCAAGGAATGCGGCACACTGCAGAGATCGGCAATCTGACCAGTGGCAAGATCTGGCCGCGTAGCAGGGCGCAGAACTTGCATGTCATCGTCGACAATGGTCATGCAGGCCCGCTGGCTGACTTTTCCGTCGATCGTCACGAGACAGTCGTGACAGACACCCATTCCGCAGAAGAGGCCACGGCCCTCGCCCTTGATGCCTCGGGAAAATTCATGCCGCCCCGTCGCTTCGATGGCGGCGGCAACAGACATGCCCTTTTCGGCAAATATCTGCAGACCGTCGACCGAGAGCCTGACCCGCGCATCGTCGGGTCTCAAACTCTGGTTTATGGAAGCGACGGGCATGATGGAATTCCTCAGACGCTGAACGTCAGACCGAAATCGGCCACCAGCCTCTTCATGGCGGCATCCTGCGCGGGCGGCAACGGCAGGCGCGGCGGACGCGGCAGGCCTGCGCCAAATCCCATGTGGGTCAGCAGTGACTTCGTTCCTGCGACATAGGCCTGGCCCCCGACCGCCTGAATGACAGGCAGCCATTTGAGGTAAAGCTCTCTTGCCTCATCGAACTTTTTCTCATTTGCGACAAGTTCGAAGATCTGCGCCATCGGTCCTGGCGCAACATTTGAAGCCACTGCCACCCAACCCTGCGCACCCATAACGAAAGACTCGAACCCGAGTATGCCCCCGAACACAGTCATATCGTCGCCGGCCAGTCGGATGATATCGCGCACGCGCGTCACTTCGAGGGTGGACTCCTTGATATAGTCGCAGCCGTCGATTTCGGCGATGCGCTTGACCAACTCCGGCGTCAGATCGACGTTTGCGGTCGCGGGATTGTTGTAGACCATAATCGGGATGGCCACGGCAGACGCAATGCTCTTGTAGTGGTGAACGAGTTCGTCATCCGTTGGGGTGGAATAGAACGGCGGAATAATCATGACGCCGTCAGCCCCCATTGCCTCGGCCTTGACGCTAAGGCGAATGGACTCCCGCGTATCTTCCGCTCCCGTGCCGATCAAAACAGGCACTCGTCCCGCGACAGTTTCGATGACGGTCCTCGCCACACCATCGCGCTCTTCCTCGCTGAGTGACAGAAACTCACCTGTCGATCCAAGAGGGATAAGACCATGGATACCTTCTTTGACCTGCCAGTCGGTAAAGGCAGCCAGCCCCTTCAGATCGACCGCGCCGCTGGCATCCAACGGAGTAATCATCACGGTGTAGACACCGCGGAACGTCTTCTGCATTTGAAAATCCTGGTTCTAGCGCTTCTCGTTCATGGAAAGCCGAGATCCGGCTTGACCGAGACGCTTTTCGATATGGCTCTGGAAGAAGTCCCAGAGTGTTGTGAGGAGGAGGTAATAAATCGCCGCGACCGCAAACAGTTCGAGCACCATGAACCGCTCCTGGATGAGAACCTGGGTCCGGCGAAGGAGTTCTTCGACCGAGATGACGGAGGTGACAGAGGTCGTTTTCAAGAGACCGTTCACCGAATTGCCGAGAGGCGGAACGATAACTTTGAAGGCTTGCGGCATCACGATGTAGCGCATGATCTGACGCTCAGTCATGCCGAGCGCGCGTGCTGCCCTGGTCTGGCCTTCCGGCACGGCTTCGATTCCGGCACGAATGATCTCCGCGAGATAAGCCGCCTCGTTGAGAGCCAATCCGAGCAACGCTGCCTCTATGACGGTGAATTTGATGCCGAACAGCGGAAGCGCCGTGTAGATCGCAATCAACTGTACAAGAAGCGGCGTGCCGCGAAAAAGCCAGATATACGCCTTGGCAAGGTAGGTTGGCACCCGCCGCGACGATCGCCGCATCAATGCAAGAGCAAAGCCTAGAATAAGCCCCGCAATCAACGAGACGACGGTGAGCCAAACRGTCGTGAACACCCCGCCAAGTATAAAGGGGTTGAACAGATAACCGAAAAAGCCAGACCAGTTCCAAAGCGACATGAAGACGACTTTCTGCAAGAGGTTTGGCGCGACGTGGTCGCGCCCCGCCTCATCTCTAAACGATCTTTGAAATCAGTTCAGCGACCGGGGCCCTTGACCGAATAGTCACCCGCGACCATCGGCAGACCGTATTTGTCAAAGAGCGCCTTCAGCGATCCATCCGCCTTCATGTCTTTCAACGTCGCAGACACGGCATCAGCCAAAGCCGGGCTTTTGAATGCGACGGAGACCGGAGCGGGGTAGAGGCCGCTGATTGCCCGTTTGAAGTCCCCGCGAGAATCGTACTCCTTGGCGACGGCGTCGATCGACACGACACCCTGCACCTGGCCTGCCCGCAGAGCCTGGTAGGCGAGGGCGAAATTATCGAACGTCTGGATGGTCAAGCCTTCTTTGCCCGCGTCACGCAGTTCCTTGTCGAGAAGGCGTGTCTTTGTTTCCTCGAAACCACCGATTTCGACACCGATCGTCATGCCGGCCAGATCATCTTTTGCGGCGACGTTTTTCTTCGAATCTGGTGCCACGGAGACGCTGATGGCCTGATCTTCATAGGGGATCATCTGCATGATCTTGGCGCGCTCTTCGGTGAAGAAAATGCCTGTATTGATCATGTCCCAACGGCCAGCCTGCAGGCCCGGAACCATCGCGGAGAATTCGATCCGGACATATTCGGGTTCAAGGCAAAGGCGCTTGGCGATCTCTTTGCCGAGGTCGATGCGCATGCCCTTCAGATCGCCGGTGGAGTCGATGAACTGGAGCGGAGGAAGCGTTGGATTGGTCGACATGACGAGCGTGCCGGGCTTGATCAACTCGCCTGCCGCCACTTTGGGTTCGCAGGATTGAGCGAAGGCAAAAGACGCTGTGATCGACAGGAAGGACGCGGCAAGAACGCTGTGGGAGAAGTGTGAACGGAGCATGGAGAGCCTCTGGAGTTCGGTTCTTTATCGTGGATCCCGACCCTGCATTCAAGTGGGATCCCACTTTTATACAAAAGTTCACCGTCGATGCAAGTGCATTCTCAATTCATCGATTCAGTAGTTCGCAAGGACGCCCTGGCGGACGACTTCGAGATGATCGGTCATGGCTCGGCGAGCCGCCTCGGCGTCATTGGCGGCCAAGGCAAGCAGGATCGCTCGATGTTCCCGCACGCCCGGCTTCGCGCGCACGACAGGCAGCTGTCGCTCGAAGATCGTTGTGTAGCGTCGCATCTCCCCGATCGTGGTTGCCATAAAGGGGTTGCGGCTCTCGCTTGCGATATAGTTGTGAAGCGCGTCGTCAAACGCCCAGACCACCTCAGGGTCAGGTTCGGGGTCGGCCTCGATCTCGTCAAGCATCCTTGTCAAAGGGTCCAGTTCAAGTCGCGAAACATGGGGGCTGGCGAGCGCGGCGGCAGTTGGTTCGAGCAGCATCCTCATGGTGAGACTGTCAAGGTAGTCCTTGAGACTGATGACCCTGACCGAGAGAACGCCTTTTTCGTTTCTGACAAGTAGTCCCTCTCCTTCGAGACGTCCCAGCGCGTGGCGCATGGGAGAACGCGAAACAGCATGTTTGGTCGCCAGGCGGCGTTGCTGGACGACCGACCCCCCGGCGAGCCTGGCTGATAGAATATCGGCCAGCAGGGAACGGTAGGTTTCGTCAGCAAGGCTGGAGTCGCCAACTTCATTCAGACCATCGTCCATCTGCACTCGTTCCAGTCCTTTTCCAAATCGGCTATCATATGTAACAAGTGATCGCGTAAGGAAAGCACGATGCCGCGTCGAGCGGCCAACGCCTTAAAGAACAAGGAAATGGCAAACGGTGACAGACGCCCTAGAGGCCCCGGGTCGGAAAATTGCGGAGAAAGGGCAGCATAATCTTGCATCGCTGACCTACAAGGCCGTGTCCGACATGATCCGGCATCGCCGGCTGAAAGGCGGGCATGTCATCGTTGAGGCAAGGCTTGCCGAAACACTCGGGATTTCGAGGACGCCGCTGCGGGAAGCGCTGCAGAGGTTGGAGGGCGAAGGTCTGGTTCGCAAGGGCGATGGCCGAAACTACGTCGTGCGACAGGTGGATGTCGGCGAGTATCTTCAAAGCTTGAAACTGAGGTTGTTGATCGAACCTGACGCAGCCGTACTGTCGATCAACGCTATTCCGCGACGACTTTTGATGAGCGTCCGGCAGGAAATCCACGACCTTCTGGGCGCGACGGCGTATCACACGGACGCGCACTGGTTCTCCGACGACAATCTCCATAATATGATCATCGATCATTGCGGCAACGCGGTAATGGCCAAGGTATTGCGGGAGCTTCGGGCGACCACGCGTCTCTTCGAAATCGACCGCCTGAAAGATCGCCTGAAGCCGGACTCCACGGAACACCTCGTTATCATCGAGGCGATCGACCGGGGCGACGTCGAGGAAACTCGCCGAGCTGTCGCCCACCACATCGAAAGCTTAATCGCATTTACCCGAATGCATCTACAAGTCGCTGACCTCTAGCATTACAGCTGCATTTTGTTTGTCACCTGAAGCCATAGGTCTCCATGATTCGGAGGTCATGGATGACAAGTGTATCGATTGAGGCGACACTTGAGCTTTGGGCGTCTTCGTGACGAGATGTGAAAGCGCGAATGCGGCCACTGTTCAGGCAAGAGCGCGTGGCAAATTCGGCTGGGCAATTTCTGGACGGTTTGCGGGGAGAAGAGCGGCGCAAGACGGGTCGGATGCGGGCGGAGGCGGCGGGCGACACCGGCCCGTGGTGGCAGCAGGCTATTCAACGCCATCCGCCCAGATAATTTCCGGCACAAGGCAGGTCACAGCCTTTACCCAAACGTCAAAACGGCCACAGTCTGGCCCCGTTGCAAAGTTCGACGTTGGCTGCAGGAGGATTCTTGTTTGCTGTTTCACACTGCGTAGATACCGAACTCCCTGTTAACGCCTCAAACGGGTGCTGATCAGCTGATTCCGCGAACTGCCAGAACGGCTTCCGCAAAGGTGTCGATCTGGCTGGCCTGCAACCCGGCGACATTGATGCGTCCGTCCTCAACGATATAGATGGCGTGGCGCTCGCGCAGCATCTCAGCTTCCCCGGGTGTCAGACCGATCAGCGAAAACATGCCTTTGTTCTTGGCGAGGAAATCGTAGTCGCTGCCATTGGTGAAACGCCGGAACGAGGCAGCAAGCCCCTGGCGCAGCGACAGAATGTTGGAGCGCATACCGTCCAGTTCGGCGCGCCAGTCGGCCGAAAGTGCCGGGTCTTCCAGGACGGTGCGAACGATAGCCGCGCCATGATCCGGCGGCATCGAATAGACGATACGGGCTCGCACCGTGAGTTGCGCCTTGGTTGCATCCGCCCGATCCGCGTTGGCGGCGAGAATGAATGCAGCACCTGTACGCTCGCGATAGATTCCGAAATTCTTCGAGCATGACGCGGAGACGAGCATTTCCGGAACCATGCCAGCGAGYAGCCGCACGACGAAGGCGTCATCCTCGAGACCGTCGCCAAACCCCTGATAAGCGATATCGACCAGCGGAACGAGACCGCGTTCGGCGATGATGGCTGCCAGTGCCTGCCATTGCGAACGGCTGGGGTCCGCGCCTGTCGGATTGTGGCAGCAGCCGTGCAGCAACACGATGTCGCCCCGCTTCGACCGTGAGAAATGATCGAGCAGGGCGTCGAAATCCACCTCGCCTGTTCGGTTATCGAGGTACGGGTAAATGACAATCCGAAGCCCGTTGTCTTCGAGGATCGACACATGGTTCACCCAGGTCGGGTCGGGCACATGGACCGCAGCACCCGGGCGCGCCAGGCAGATCAGGCCGGCGAGCACCGTCAAGGCGCCCGCTCCGCCCGGCGTCTGGATACCGCGAATTCGCTCCCACGGCGCGGCCTCGCCGAAGACAAGCCTGCCGATGAGATCGCAGAAAACAGGATCTCCGGCCGGGCCGACATAGGCCTTGGTCGTCTGCGCGGTATGGATTCGCTTTTCTGCCTCCCTCACCGCTCGCGGAATCGGCGTCGTACCGGAGGCGTCCCGGTAGACCCCGACGCCGAGATCGATCTTGTTCGGACGACTATCCTGCCGGAAAATCGGTATCAACGACAGGATCTTGTCGGCTGGCGGCATTGTCAGGTCGTCGAACATTGTTCTCTCCGGTCAGGGGAATTGCCGGCGGCGATGAAACGCCGGCGCTTCATGATGCGGCCGCAGCCCAAATCAGCCGGCCCGCCTATTTCAGCGCGCCGATCTTGTTCTCGATGGCCTCCAGAAATGCGCCGGACCGCACGATTTCGAGAGCCGGTGTGGTCTGCTTGGGCATGTAGCTGTCCTCCTGCTGGAACGGGATCGCCTCGCAAAGCGCATCATAGAGCGCCTGGCTGCCGGTTCCGAGCTTGTAGCCGCCGAGTGCCTCTTCGGTCAGGAAGATGGCGCGGGCCGCAAGCAAGCATTCGACACCAAGGATCTTCGGCATGTTGTCGACCACCTGACGCGTCTTGCGGCATGCCCATGTCGCCATCGAAACATGATCTTCCTGGCTGCTCTTGGTCGGGATGGTATCGGCAACGGCGGGGAAAGCCAGCGTCTTGTTTTCCGATGCGACGGACGCCGCAGCCGTCGAGATGATGCCATAGCCGTAATTCAGGCCGATTGGCTTGCCGGCAAGGTTCGGCGGCAGGCCGTAGTTCAATGTCGTGTCGCAGAGCGAGAACAGGCGTCGCTCGGAAATATTGCCGATTTCCACCAAAGCGATCGTCAGGATGTCCATGGCGAAAGCGATGGGTTCGCAATGAAAGTTGCCGCCGGACAGGAATTCCAGCGCGCCGAGTTCGTTCCAGAAGACGAGCGGATTGTCGGTCGCGGCGTTGAGCTCGCGCGTGATCAGTTCCTTGGCGTGCTCCAACTGGTCGCGGCAGCTTCCATGCACCTGCGGCAGGCAACGGAAGGAATACTGATCCTGGACCCGGGCGGTGTGTTTCGGATGCAGGATATCGTCCTCGAGGCGTACCGCTCGCGCCGCCTCGGTCGTGCGGCGGCTACCCTCGATAATGCGACGGATATTTTCCGCAGTCGCGATCTGCCCGGGCTGCTTGCGCACGAGATGAATGCGGGGATCGAACGCTGCCTGCTCGCCGCGGATCGCCTCCAGACTGAGCGCGCCGGCCGCATCGGCTGTCTTCATCAGCATCTCGGCGTCATGAAGGTTGAGAACCGCCATGGCCGCGCAGAGGCTGTTGCCATTGATGAGGGCAAGGCAGTCCTTCGCCTTGAGATCGAAAGCAATTGGCGAGATGCCGGCTTTTTCCAGAGCCTGCGGCGCTGGCATTCGTTCGCCCTGGTAATAGGCTTCCGCCTCCTCATAGCCGATCAGCACCGAAACCATGTGTGCGAGCGGCGCCAGATCGCCAGACGCGCCGACCGACCCCTGGATCGGCACCACAGGGTGAACCCCGCGGTTCAACATCTCAACGAGACGATCGACCACCTCGATCCGCAGACCGGAAACACCGAGGCAGAAGGCGTTGATACGGACGGCCATCATGGCGCGGACGATTTCTTCCGACGCCGGTTCTCCGATGCCGGAGCAATGCGAGAGCACGATATTGCGCTGGAAGCGATCGTTATCGGCCTGGTTGATGGCATAATCCTTGAGCTTGCCGACGCCGGTGTTGAAGCCGTAGGTTGGCGGCGCGTTTTCGGTCAGCCAGTTTTCCTCGATATAGTTTCTCACCTTGATGATTTCGGCGCGCGCTGCATCGGCGAGCGCTACCTTGGCGCCCTGGCGCGCGATACGAACGGTATCTTTGATCGTCAGGCTGTCACCGTCTAAAATTATGGCGTTCATCTCGATGTCCTTGAAGCTCGATGGGTGTGAGAAAGTAAGTGCCGAAATCGAACACGTCGCGCGCCGGGAGCGCGGCCTGTCTCCATCGCAGCGGTAATGCCACCAGTGACGGCGACGTAGTTTTCCGCGACACCTTCTTCGGTGACGATGGTTCCTGTCATGACGGCGCCGAAATCGCTCATGATGTCTTCAGACCCTCAGTGCGCGTGACGGGGAAAGCCGTGGCACACGGCTTTGGTGGCGTCTTGAAGCCGCCCGATCAACGCCCCTGCCTTGGGTTCCGGCATGGCAATCGTTTCGAGATAACGGGCTGCCAGCCCGCCCGGCCCTTCGAGCGGGAGAAAATCGTCGGCCAGACGCCGGACCTGCAACCGTTCCGCCTCCAGCTCCGCTGCCTTGATCTGCTCGTAAAATTCAATCTCTGCCGTGTTCCTGCGGCCTTGACGCAGGGTTAGCCGAAGATGTCGCAACGGCAGGACGAAAAGCGAGCGCCATTCGCCGGCACGGTCCAGAAGCCGCCGCATCTCGCAGTCATCGGCGCCGTGTCCGTCACTATCCGCAAGAGCGAAGAACAGCAGTGACGGCACGTCCACCGCATGACGTGTCTGGGCTTCGAGGCACAAGGACGCGATGCCGGGCTCACTGTAGAGCCGGACCATGGCATCGAATACATTGGCACAGAAAGCAGCGCGCCTCGCAGCTCCGGTATCCTGTTCTGAGCGCGCGTTGCCGCTTGCCGCGGTTTTTTCTTCGAATGCATCAGGGGCTTTTTCCATCACGCTTGTTCCGCCGTCTTCATTCCGGGCGCCGGTTCGTCGTGAGGGAAATGGCAGGCTGCGAATTGGCCGTAGGGCATCGCCGCAAGCTTCGGTTCCTGCGCAGCACAGACCGCCTGAGCGCGTGGGCAACGCCTGCGGAACCGGCATCCGGATGGCGGCGCGCTGCGCGACAAGGCCTGCGTCGGCGTTGCGCTCGGCACGATCTTCCGGCTGGCATCGGGAACCGGGACTGCTTCCAGCAGCATGCGGGTATAAGGATGCGCCGGACGCTGATAGATGGCATCGCCGGTTCCGATCTCGACGATCTTGCCCATGTAGAGGACGGCGACTCTGTCGCTGACATTGCGCACGACGGCGAGATCGTGGGAAATGAAGATCAGCGCCAGGTTTCGCTTCTGGCGGATATCCTGCAGAAGATTGATCACATGCGCCTGCACCGAAACGTCGAGAGATGCAACCGGCTCGTCACAAACGATCAACTCCGGCCCAACGGCAAGCGCCCGCGCGATCGCAATGCGTTGGCACTGGCCGCCGGAAAACTGATGCGGCCTGCGGCCCTCCACCATCGTCCGGCTCATGCCGACATCGTTGAGCGCACGATCGACCCTTTCCAGCCTTTCCGCTTTGCGGATGCCCTGGATCTCGAGGCCTTCTCCGACGATATCCTGCACCTTGCGGCGCGGATTGAAGGAAGAAATCGGGTCCTGGAAGATCATCTGCAGTTTGCTGCGGATGGCGCGAAGATCGGAAGCCGACAGGTCGGCAACATTCAGGCCGTCATATTCGACGTGGCCGTCGACACGYGTGTCCGCCTTCGGCAGAAGCTTCAGAAGGGCACGGCCGATGGTCGTCTTGCCGCTGCCGGACTCTCCGACGAGACCGAGCGTTTCCCCAGCAGCCACGTCGAAGGAGACGCCGTCGACCGCAACAAAGATCTTGCCGCCGCGCCGGTATCTGACCGAGAGATTGCGAACTTTCAAAAGCGCGTCGTCGCGCAGGAAAGCATCGAAGGCATGCGTTGCGGCACCTGCATCGATGGCCTGGCCGGAAGCCTCGTCATTCATGACAATGCCCTCCTTTCGACCGCGGTGTCGGCTGCATCGCCGGTTTGAACAGGCACATAGCAGGCGAAGCGATGCTTGCCGTCCGCACTGGTCGTCATCGGCGGCATCGAGGCATGGCAGCGGGCCTCGGCGGCTGGACAGCGCGGTGCAAACGGGCATCCGGGCGCGGGGTTGGCAAGATCAGGCGGACGGCCAGGGATCGTGTGCAGTTTCGTATGAGCCGGCTGGTCCATGCGCGGCATCGCCGAAAGCAGAGCCTCGGTATAGCGGTGGCGCGGATGGGAAAAGACGGTGTTCGTCGGGCCGTATTCCACGACATGCCCGCCATAGAGCACGAGGATGTCGTCGGTGCGTCCGGCGACGATGCCCAGATTGTGCGTCACCAGGATCATCGACATCTGCCGCTGCTGCTGGATAACCTGCAGCAGATCGAGAATTTCCTTCTGAACCGTGACGTCGAGCGCAGTCGTCGCCTCGTCGGCGATCAAGAGATCCGGCTGGCAGGCAAGTGCCGTGGCGATCATGATCCGCTGCTTCATGCCGCCCGAAAACTGATGCGGATAATGCCCGTAACATTCCGCGGCATCGGGAATGCCGACGCTTGCCAGCAGTTCGATCGCAAGCGCCTTCGCCTGCGCTTTTCCAAGCCGCAAATGGAAGCGGCTCGCCTCTTCGATCTGCCGCCCCACCCGCACGAACGGGTTAAGGGATGTCATCGGATTCTGGAAAACCATCCCGAACTTGCGACCGAGAAGGGCACGGCGTTTCGCCTCGTTGAGCGTCGACAGATCGATCCCGTCGGCAAGGATGCGGCCGCTGGTTTTCATGCCCTCCGGCGCAATCCCCATGATCGTCTTGACCAGCATGGATTTGCCCGCTCCGGATTCTCCGACGATGCCGAGCGTCGTGCGCGGCGGGATGCTGAAGCTCACGTCGTGCAGCACGCGGATCGGCCCGAACGGCGACCTGAAATGACAGGAGAGCTCGTGACAATCGAGGACCGGGGTAGTGTTCGCTGCCTCATTCATATCAGAGTTCCCTGCCGCGATGGTTCATGCGACGGGCCAGACAATCCCCGACCGTATTGAGCGAATAGACCGTCAGCACGATGGCGACGATCGGTCCGAAGATCAGCAGTGGAAAGCGGCTGAGCAGGTCGGTCGAGCTGGCGATCATCCCGCCCCAGCTCGGCGCCGGCGCCGGAATGCCGTAACCGAGAAAGCTCAGCGATCCCTCCGTGATGATCAGCCCCGCCATCAGCGGCGGAACGATGGCCGTCAGCGCCGGAACGAGATTGGGCAGGATCTCGCGCAGCAGAAGCCGCATGTCCGACGCGCCCATGGCGCGTGCCGCCAACACGTAGTCACGGTCGTTCTGGGCAATCACGCCGCCTTTGGCGATGCGTGCATAGGTTCCGATATCGAGCAGGCCAAGCGCCAGCATCATCGTGAAAACCGAATTTCCGGTCACCGATATCAGCGCCAGGATGACGAGGATCGGCGGAAGCGACGCCATGGAATTGGCATAGAGATCGACGATCCGCTCGACCGGGCCGCGATAGAAGCCGGCCAGCATTCCGAGGATCATGCCGATCACCAGCGAGATCAGCGTCGCGACCGAGACGATGGCGAGCGTCGTTCGCGCGCCGTAGAGCACGCGGGACAGGATGCTGCGCCCGAGCGCATCGGTTCCGAACAGGCCGTTCAGGCTCCATTCCGGACCTTGCGAGAAATCGCCATAGGGGAAGCTTGCCCGGACGAGACCCGGAATGAACTCCACGAAAACCGAGGAGACGATGAGAACCGCCAGGAACACGAAGGCGAACCATTCCATCGGATGGCCGCTCGGCATGCGGAAGCGCGCGGTCTTCGGCATCGCGGCATTCAACGTCTCCGACAACGCGACCGCTTCGCCGGGCACGAGGTCCGTTTGTGTTGGTTCAAGGCGGCTCATGACACGTCCACCCGCGGATCGATAAGCGCATAACCGAGATCGACCAGGATGAAGATGACGACGAAGATCACCACCGTCAGCGACAGGATGGCCTGCATGACGGGCAGGTCGTGGCTGCTCACCGCATTGAGAACGGTCCAGCCGATGCCGGGCACCGCGAAATAGCTCTCGACGATGAAGGAACCGCCGAGCAGATAGGTCATCGACAGGCCCATCACCGTCAGCACCTGGGGAGAGGCCGGACGCAGCACGTGGCGCATCAGGATATAGCGCGTCGGCAGGCCCTTGGCCCTGGCAACGAGGACATAATCCTCCTGGAGGACCGCAACGAATTCGCTGCGGCTCACCCTGTAGAAATAGGCTGCCTGGTGCACGCTGAGGCACATCACCGGCAAGGCGACGTAGTAGAGATTGCCGATCGGATCGTCGCTGAAGGAAACCCAGCCGGTCGCCGGCAGCCAGCGCAGCACGATTGCGAAGACGAAGCCGAGCAGAACCACGATGACGAAGGTCGGGATCGACAGCATGACCGAGGACACCGCCCGCAGCACCGTATCGACGATACCGCCCGGCCGGCTGGCGGTATACATGGCGAGCGGCACGCCGATCAGGAGCGAGACGAACATGGCAAGCAGCGCAATCTCGAACGTCACTGCCGCCCGGTCGACCAGGAGTTTTGCCACGGACTGCTGGCTGAACATGGTCTGCCCGAGATCTCCCTGAAGAAGCCGTCCGAGCCAGCCGAGATAACGTTCCCAGACCGGCAGATCGTAGCCGTAACGGCTGTTCAGCGCATCGATCTGCGCCTGCGTCGCGTTCTCTCCAAGGATCAGCTGCGCCGCCGACCCCGGCATCAGGCTCGACAGCGCCGTCGCCGAGAACGTCACCAGCAGGAAGACCGGAATGCCGGCCAGAAGCCGGACGCCGACCGCTTTCAGATAGGAGAGCTTGGCAATTCGCAACGATCGGACTCCGATTGTCAGGTGGAACATCCAATGCCGGACTGGACCGGCATCCGGATTTCGCAAAACGAGACGGCAGAGCGGCCGGTCTCCGGGATCAGAGTGCCTTCCATCTGTCCTCGGCATCGAGCCAGCCGCTGTCCCGCTCCAGCGCGGCCTTCTGCTCGGCAGGCGTCATGCCGCCCATGCTGTGCTCGTCGGCGTAACGCGTGCTGCGGTCGTTGAAGACATGCCGCCCGTAATCCATCATGCCATACATCGATCCCTTCTCGAGATAATGCATGGTCACCAGGTTGAAGCCGAGCGCCTCGATTTCCTCGAGCCGCACGAAGGGCACGCCGTTGACTGTCGCGACATCGCCGAACATCTTCCAGCCGGGCAATTCCTTTGCCACCTTCTGACATTCCTCCAACGTGCGCAGCCCATGCACATAGGTCATTTCAGCACCGAGTGCTGCGGCGCGCACGCAGCGTTCGATAGCGACGTCCAGCCCTTTCTCGAGCTTGGATTCGGTGCGTGCGATAACCACGCAATCGGTGCCTTCGCAGGCTTCGATCGAGGCCTTGATCTTGGCGAGCCACAGCTCCTGCGAGACGACCTCATGCGGCACGTTGCCATCGACCTTGCCGGCCAGCGTCGCCGCCTCCATGGCGCGGCCGAACCGCGCATAGCCGCGTTCATTGGGCGTATCCTCGATCAGGATCGCTCCGGCACCGGCTTTGGCGAGACGATAACAGGTGCGGAAGGTCTGGACGACATCGCCGAAGCCGTCATCGGCATCGATGACCAGTGGCAAAGGCGAATAGTCGGCGATGCGGTCGGTCGCGTAGACCAGTTCCTCCTGATTGTGCAGGCCGAGATCCGGCACGCCGGACATGCTGAATCCCAGCGATGCGCCGCTGAGCAGGATCGCCTCGAAGCCGGCCATTTCCGCCGCCTTGGCGGAGTAGCAATCCCAGACGCAGGGCGTGAACACCTGCTTGCGGGAAACCAGGTCCCGAAACTTCACCTTCTTGCGATTGCCGATCATCGTCATCCACCTTTTCCGATCGCCCCGCGTCGCAGGGCTCATTCCATCGTCTTAACGTCTCTGGCGTGTACGGTCGTCCAGCCCAACGACCGGCCCCTTCCCAGCCCGCCCGGATCTTCCGGACGAGCTTGTGCATCGTGATCTGGAGTCCTCTATTTCTGGCAGGTATCCGTGCAAACGTAGAGGAACTGCTTTTGCAGGATGCCGCCATTCGAGGGAACGACGCCGCCGGTATTGTCGCGCAGCAGCAGCGAGCGCGTCTGTTCCCCGAAGATGTAGAGCGGCATCTCGGTTGCAACGAGCTTCTGAACCTTGACATAGGCGGCTTTGACAGCGGCCGGATCGAGAGTGGAGCTGGCCTCCTTCAGTGCAGCATCCATCTCGGCACTTTTGTACTGTCCCCAGTTGAAAGCACCGCCGGAGCTCAGCAGGTTGGAAATGTTCGGCTCGGCACCGTTCGACACCAGTACCCCGCCCTCGACGCAGATGTCGAAATCGAGCTGCGTCTTGCATCGCTGGATCAGCGAGGCCTGGTCGACTTCGACGATCTCAGCCGAGGCGCCCTCATAGCCGGTCAGCACCTGCTGGATGTAGGCGGCAAGACGCTTCAGGTCCGAGTTGGTATAGGTGACAATCTTGATCGAGAATGGCTTGCCGTCCGCCTTCAGAGCATCGAACAGTTCCTGCGCCTTCTTCGGATCATAGGCGGGCAACGATGAAACGCTGTCGAAATAGGGCGAATTCTCTCCAAAGTAATTGCTGGGTGCCTTGTATCCGGGCATCTGCGTGAAGGCCTGCATCAGCCGCGCGCGGTCGATGGCGGAATAGAAGGCCTCGCGGGCGCGAACATCGGTGAAGATGCCCTTGGCCTGGTTGAGATAGGCGCGGTTGATGCCGCGGATCGGGATCTCGCGGGTCGCAACCCCCGGCGCCGTTGCGTTCGAGCCGAACTGATAGGGATAACCGGCCATCATCGTTGCGCCGCCCTGCACGACGGTGGCGATGCGGCTGTTGGTTTCGGGAATGATGGCGAACTTGATCGTATCCAGATAGGGGCGCGGCTGATCCCAATAACCGGGATTGCGGGCCATGGTCATCGATATGCCCTGGTTCCATTCGGTCAGCGTAAAGGCGCCGGCGCCCACCGGCTTGATATCGGTCTTTTCCTTGGCGGCCTTCAATGCTGCCGGCGAGGCGATGAAGGGGCATAATTCGGCGATCTGCGCTGCGAAATTGGCGTTCGGGGACGACAGCTTGATCGTCAGCGTCTGTGGATCGACGACGGTGATCGCCTTGTTCCAGGAAGAGATGAACGGCTGCGCCGGCGAAAGCGTGGCCGGATCGGCGGCGCGGTCCCAATTGTATTTGACGGCTTCCGCGTCATAGGGCGCACCGTCCGTGAACTTCATGTCCTTGCGAAGCTTCAAGGTCCAGGTCACCGCGTCGGTGCTGGTCAGGCTTTCGGCCATGCCACCGGTCACGACGCCCTTATCGTTGACGTAGACGATGAAGCCGTAGACGGCGTCGAGCACATCCATCGGACCGCCGGGATAGGTGCCGGCGGTGATCGCCGGATCCCAGCTCTTGATGTCCGAACCGTTGATAATGGTCATCGTGCCGCCGCTGACGGGCTTTTCAGTCTGCGCGATCGCGTAAGATGCGGCGAGCATCACGGGTGCCGCCGTCGTCAGCGACAACAGCAAGGCGGCGGCGCCACGCATGAACAGGCTCTGCAGCCTTCTGGAACGATTGTCTGACAACATCACTCTATCTCCTTTTTTTGAGTTCCCCTGGGGGAGTGATTGTGCGTCGTTGTTTTGCATGCGGTTGACATCATGGCCCGGCAGCTTTCAGCGCTGCTCTTCATGGCTCAGTCGTTATGATCCTCCGTCCAGCGCCGGACCGTCGGATGATGAAGCCCGAATTGATCCAGCGCACGCCCCACGGTCTGGTCGACCATTTCGGCGATTGATTTCGGCAGCGTGTAAAAGCTCGGCACCGGTGGCATGATGACGGCGCCGTTGCGTGTCGCCTGGTCCATCAGCGCGATATGGCCCGCATGCAACGGCGTTTCCCGCACCATCAGCACCAGCCGGCGGCGTTCCTTCAGGCAGACATCGGCGGCGCGCACGATCAGATCGTCCGCATAACAATGCGCGATCCCGCTCAGCGTCTTGATCGAGCATGGCGCAACCAGCATGCCGTCGCAGCGGAAGGAGCCGGAGGCGATCGAGGCGCCGATATCCCCGTGGCTGTAGACCCGGTCGGCGAGGCCACGGATTTCGTCCGCAGTCTTTCCCGTCCCTTCGGCCAGTGCCGTGCGGATCGCCGCGGGCGATATGACGAGATGCGTTTCGACATCGTCGAAATCCCGCAGCATCTCCAGCGCACGCAGTCCGTAGATTGCACCGGAAGCCCCTGATATGCCGATGATCAATCGCCTCAAATCAGCATCTCCGGCTTGACGCGCAACAGCAGCTGGCGCATCCGCTCGTAGGATTCCAGCGGCGGAAGCGCCTTGTCGAACCCTTCCTTCCGATCGCCCGCCTTCATCGTGGCGTCGTAACCGACCTTGGCGATCACGCCGCCGTCTTCCTGAGGCTCGGACCGGTCTGCCGGAAGGTCCGTGACGATGAGAATGTCGCGCTCCGCGCGCATGCGCGTCATCTTTGCCAATTCGACGGCACCGAGATCCCAGGGGTCGACATCGCTGTCGACGATGGTGATGTTCTTGACGATGCTGACCGCACCCCAGCAGATCGACATGATGCGGCGTGCCTGTCCCGGGCGGGGCGCATCGATCTGCACGACCACGTTGTTCCGTCCGCTGCCTGACGCGGTGACGGCAACTTCGCCGACATTGAGAACGGACCGCCGGATGACTGCCTTGAGGCTGGCAGCGATCGGCACCGCGCCGAGATAGAGGTGCTCCATGTGGTAACCGGGCTCGATCACCTGCAACATCGCGTCGGAGCGGCAAGTCATGCATTCAAATCTGACGCGCACCCCGGAGCCGTAATCCTCGTACATGCCGTGATATTCGGAGACCAATCCCTCGAGGATCGGCTCGTCGATATGAATATGACCTTCGAGCACGATCTCCGCCTCTGCAGGCACCGCAAGATCGATCGACTTGCAGCGGACAAGCCGCACCGGCTCGCCGAGCAACGATCCGGCGCAGTGCATTTCATCGTCACCGAGCCCCAGATAGAAGCAGGCGGCAAGCTGAATGGCCGGATGCGCGCCGAGGACGACGGCGAAGGGCAGCGGCTCGCCTTTGGCGCCTGCCTTGCGAGCCATGATGGCGAGATGATGGTTCGGTGCAATTCCGATCATCGCTTCGTTCGGACCAAGCACCTTGATGCGGGCATAGGACGCGTTGCCCAAGCCTGTTTCAGGGTCGCGCGCCACGATCAGACCCGCAGTAATGTAGGGACCGGTCTCCTTGGAAAAGAACGTCGGGACTGGAAGCCGGGTCAGGATGTCGTCCTGGAAGAGCTGTTGCTGTACCGGCGCATCGTCCACGAAGACTGGCGGCACCGGAGACGCGATCGAGGATAGCAGCTTCTGCTGGATATCGCTTTTCGCGACATCAAGCGCCAGGGCGACACGATCAAGATCCGACAGGATGTTGCCGAAGATCGGCATGTCGTGACCCTTGATGCGGTCGAACCGTACCGCCGCCTTTTCATCGACGATGGAAAGAATGGCCGATACGTCGTGGATCGGGTCGACTTCCTCCGAAATCACCAGCAGCCGACCGCGTCGGTCGAGTTCCTGAAGAATGCCTCGACACGACTGATCGCTTTCGCTGCGTGGCATTGCGCTGGCCGCCCCGGATGTCATTGCCGCGTTTTCAAGCGGATCAGGGTGATCATTCATCCGGTAATCCTGTGAAAGTCATTTCCGAGGGCTGTTGTGATGCGGCAAGTATCAGCCGCAGGCCGGAGACTGGGTAGCTCGAAAATCACGAATTGGGGGATAGGAAAATCAGAATGCTCCGCGCATGAGCACGATTCGGCACGATATGTTTTTTAGATCACGCCTGTCGGCCGAAGACGGCAACGAGTGACTGGATCATCGTCCGTTCGGCCTCGGACAGCGTCCTTTCGCCGGAGAAAATCACTGAGAGGTTTCCGGCGATCACGTCTTCCGTAATCGGCGCCGCGGTGAGGCGCCCGCTGCCGATATCCTGCTGGACCGAGGACACCGGCAGGACCGTACAGACCGGCAAACGGCGGACCATGGCGATGGCCAATGGCAGAGAACCGACGTCCATGACCGGCTCGACACGCAGATGCCGCGCACTGGCGGCTGCCATGAACGCCTGATGGATACTGAGATGCTTGATTCCGAGAACCAGCGGAAATCCGCAAACTTCGGCCAGTGGAATTTCCGTTCGGCCGGCAAGGTTCAAGGCCGGATTGGCAACGACCGAGAGGCGCTCGCTCGGTCCGAGATGGATCCGGGTCATCTGCGTCTGGACGGCACCGACAATGGCCAGATTGAGCTCTCCCGCGCGCACCTGATCGTGAAGCACAGCGTTGGAACCTTCGATGATTCTCAGCCGGTATTCGGGATGGCCAAGGCGGGTTGCCGTCAGTGCCTGCGCCACCTTGTCCGTCATGACGCTATCATGCCCCGAACTCGGCAGCATGCCGATCGAGATGGTCGCCTGTGTGTGGGCGGCAATATCCAGACTGGCCCGAAGGAGGCTATCGATGCGCTCTTCGATCTCCAGGGTGAAGGGAAGCAATGCCTTGCCGGCCTTCGTGCTCTCGGCACCGTTGCGCCGCCGTTCGAACAGAGGTTGCCCGACAACTGCCTCGATTTTCTGAATCTGGATCGAAACGGACGGTTGCGTGACATGCGCCGCGCGCGCCGCCGCCGAAATACCTCCGCTGAGATGCGCAAGGTTGAAGTAGTGCAATTGACGTGCCGTCAACTGCGGTCGAAAGACGATATTGGCCTCCATTGCCTCCAGATTTTTCTTGAGGCTACAAAGCATGGCGGACACGACCTCCTGATCCGGCCCGTTTGCGCGCACGCCCAAGGTGCTCGACAAAGGCGGATCGAGGGGCTCCAGATGCAGGCGCGCAAGTCCGAGCCGGTCGGCGACCATACTGCGCGGCATCAGGAACCGCATCTGCGGAAACTCGTTGAGCAGCCGGTGAAGGTCTGCCGGCTCCTCATCCATCAGGATTATGCGGTCGCGGATGCCATGCTCGTCCGCATATCGGATAACGGCATCGCGAAGTACCTGACGCATTTTCAAAACGACAAATTTCTGATTGGGGGAGCGAAGATCAACCGCGGCCTCCGCCGCTCCGACAGAAAACCAGACCTCATCGTAAAAGGGCGTCATCGCAGGCAGGTTCGCAGATGGCACGCCGGTCATATAGCCGACTTCGATTTCCACCGAACCCGCGTTGCCCGGGATGTCCGCAGCCTCGTCGTCAACAAGGGATTTTCCTCGCTGGTCTGCAAACATCACGTCGATCAGCAGGTCGGGCCGCTCGCGTTCCATATCTTCGACGGTACGTCCGATCGCCTTCGAAAACCGGCCGATGGAGAAACTGAGATCGAGACGAATATCGATGCGACGATGGTCCGTGTCCCCATTCCGCATCCGACGCACGAACCTTTCGCGATGCAGGATGGCCGTTGCCTGCTGAAACAGCCAGAAGGCTGCCGGTAAAGGACTGAGGTGACCGCTTTTGCGAATGAAGAGCTTGAGTTGAAGTTCATTTTCCAAAGTACGCAGACTGGATGTCAGCGCCGAAGGAGCAATCCCAAGCTCGCGCGCGGTCTCCGCCAGCGTCGGGCTCTGACAGGCCAGCACGAAATGGGCCAGTTGCTGGATTTCGATGCGCGGCGGATTTGTAATCACTGCGGGTCTATATCGGATTGCACAAGGGGCTCACCCGACTATGGCACACAAAGCGTTATGCCGCACGAATATCAGCGCCGGCCCATTGCTTCCCGAGCCCACCGAACCGACATGGTCGGCCTCGGACATTGGTCGGGTGCAGCACTGGCGATGGAATGCCTGGACAGGCCGAGAGCGTCGAAACCGGGAGCCCGCATATTGAGGGTGATCAGTCCTTCTTAGAAATCGAGAATCTTCCGTTCCGTCATTTGCAATCGCCCGGACCAGAAGACGTCAGCCGGCGATCAAAGCGGCTTCATACACCATCGTCGCGGCGGCAAGATCAGCCAACGCCGTTCCGACTGCCTTGTAGAGAGTGATCTCATCGTTGGACGTCCGCGCTGGAACATCCCGGCGACACAGCTGGTCAAGTGTCGCACGCACCGCATCTGCAGCAATGACGCCGGCTCTGATCGGCTGAACCAGATCGCCCGCTTCGTGAAGGGCCTCGTGAGTGTCGATATAGACCGAGGAGCGCCGAAGCGCCTCGTCATCCGCCTCGCGCATCGCCGGGGTGAAGCCGCCGATCAGATCGACATGGGTGCCCGGCCGTAGCCATTCGCCCCGGATAAGCGGTGCTGTCGCCAGCGTCGCCGCGCTGACGATATCGGCTTGCCGCGCCGCGGCTTCCAGATCCGTGACGGCGGTGGCCTGGAGCCCCTGTTGCCGGAGGCTCTGCGCCAGCCGTTCCGCATTGGCGGGATCGATATCCCAGATATCCACATGCGCGATCGGCCGGACGGCGCGGTAGGCATCGGGTATGAGGCTCGCGACGCGGCCTGCGCCGATCACCAGCAGGCGGCGGGCGTCTTTTCGGGCAAGATAGTCCGCGGCAAGGGCCGATGCCGCTACCGTGCGGCGCGCGGTGACCGTGTTTCCGTCAAGGAGCGCAAGCTGCATCCCGGTCCGGCCATCATAGAGCATGTAAGTCGATGTCAAACCTGGAATGCCGCGTACCGTGTTGCCGGGAAAGACGGTGACGATCTTGATGCCAAGGTAGCGCTCCGACCGGTGCGTTTCATGCCAGGCAGGCATCAGAAGCAGGGTCGCATCAGGTTCGCCGCTATTGGCGATCGTGTGATGATGCCGTACCGGCACAACACAGCCTTCGGCAAATGCTTGCCGCAGGGTCGCGACCAGCGCGCCGAAAGGTAGGAGCTCGCCCGTTGCCCGGGCATCGAGAATACGGATTTGTGTGTCTGTCATTGAAGCGATCTCTCAGGAAGTTCTGACTGCTGGATAAAGCGAGTTCTGTGTGATTGAAGGGGGCAGCGCCTGAGCCGCGTCGCCGCTGCGCGGCGCACTAGCTTTTCAACCGGCATCGGCCCTTTGGACACTCCGTTGCGATCGGAATGCGGAGCAACTCGGCACCGCTCAGCCAAACGCCGCTTTCTTCTCCAGAATTCTGGCGTATTGCGTAAGCGGATAGCACAGGGCGAAGAAGATCACCGCGACGAGACCGTAGACCTTGAAAGGTTCGAAGGTCGCGTTGTTGATGGCGTTCGCGGTTTTCAATAGTTCTTCGAAGCCGAGGATCGAGGCCAGTGCGGTGCTCTTGATCAACTGGACCAAGAACCCGACAGTCGGCGCGCGCGTGATCCGGAAAGCCTGCGGCAGGATGACAAGCCGAAGTTCGAGAAGACGATGCAAGCCCAGGCTGGCTGCAGCGTCCCATTGCCCGCGCGGCACCGCCTCGACGCCGCTCCGCCAGATTTCCGCAAGATAAGCGCTGGCATAGAACGTCAGGCCGCAGACGGCGGCGGTCCATGACTCGATCCGGAAACCGAGCATCGGCAGGCCGAAGAACATCAAAAAAAGCTGCATGAGGAGTGGCGTTCCCTGAAACAGGGCAATGTAGCCGGACGCGAAGCTGCGCGGCCAGCGCGTTTTCGATATCCGTGCAGACAGGATCGCCAGGCCAACGATGGCGCCGCCGGCAAAGGCTGCGAGCGAAAGCATAAGGGTCCAGCGTGTCGCGAAGACAAGATTGCGCAAAATGTCCCAGAAGGTGAACTCAATCATGCCAGACCGGCTCCCAGAAAACGGCGTTTCCCGGCGAAAAGGAGCCGGCGAAGTGCGGCGGACATCGAAAGGTAGATCAACGTCGCCACCAGATAGGTCTCGAAGGAGCGGAAGGTGCGCGACTGAAGCAGATCGGCCTCCTGCGCCAGCTCGCGGACGGATATTTGCGAAACCACCGCCGATTCCAGCATCATGATGATGACCTGGCTCGTCAGCGCCGGGAAAATGATGGCGATCGCTTGCGGCAGAATGATTTTGAAGAACACCAGCCGGGGCCTGAGGCCGAGTGCCTGCGCCGCCTCCTTCTGGCCTCTCGGTATGGCATCGAGCCCGGCCCCGACCACCTCGATCGTGTAGGCCGCCATATTGAGGGTCATGGCAAGGACTGCGGCAGAGATCGGATCGAGGCGAATGCCGAGGCTAGGCAAGCCAAAGAAGATGAAGAACAGCTGCACCAGGAATGGCGTATTGCGCATGATTTCCACATACAGGCCGACGATCTTGCGCAACCATGGATAAGGTCCCCGGCGCGCGGCCGCGCCGAGAACGCTGAGAACGATCCCGAGGACCGATGTAGAGGCCGTCAGTGCAAGCGTCGTGCCTGCGCCATAAGCCAGAGCTCCCATTCCGTCCCAAAGCCAGTTGAAATCGAGGCTGTATCTCATCGTTTGTCCTTTGGAGCCGGATGATCTGGGCCGGGTCGGCCCGAAATCTCGATCCGCCTCTCAACCAAAGAATGGGAGCATGATGCCACCGGAATCGCTTACAGTTTTCGGCATCATGCTCTGGTGAGTGGGAGGCCGTCTCCGTCAGTCCTTCAGGTTTTCAGGGTTGAGCGGCGCTTTCAGCCAGCTCTTCGAGCTTGCGTCGAGCGAACCATCGGCGATCATTGCGGCGACGCCGTCATTGACAGCCTTCTTCAGGCCTTCCTCGCCCTTGCGGAGCGCGATGTGCGAGGGGGAGCTGAGGAGCTGGAACTTCTGCTCCGGCTTCAGTTCGTCCTGTCGTGCCAGAACCTGCGCACCGACATCGTTGCCGACCACCATCAACTGGGTCTGGCCGGATATGAAGGCCTGGATGACCGAATTGTAGTTCTCGAAACGCTGGATCGCAGCCGATCCGGGCGCAGCTGCCGTCAGCGACGTGTCTTCGAGCGTCCCACGATTGACGGCAACGGTCTTGTCGGCGAGGTCTTCCTTGCCGCTCACCTTCAGGGCTGCCGGACCGATGACGGCGATGTAGTAGGGGGCGTACGGGGCGGCATAATCGATAACCTCGGCGCGCTCCTTCGAATAGCCGACGCTCATCAGCAGGTCGACGCGGTCGTCGTTCAGGTAGGCGATCCTGTTCTGGCCGGTAACGCTAACCAGATTGAGTTTCACGCCGAGCCCGTCGGCGATCTTCTGGGCGACGTCGACGTCATAGCCCTTGATGCTCATATCGGCGCTTGCCGAAGAGAAGGGTGGGAAATCGGAGAAGATGCCGATGTTGATCTCGCCTGCGGCCTTGATATCGGCAAGTTCGTCGGCCTGTGCGGCTCCTGCCAGGATGCCGAACACGGCAATTGCCGCGGTGGCGGTGTAGCGCAATTTCATAAGAGCAGTCATGTCGTTCCCCTTTTTGAGACGTGTTGTGCGACAGGTGATGGATGGCAGCGGGCACGAGGCACGCTGCCGTTGTGGAGCTGGTTCTCAGGTCACGTTTGTCCTGACCGCGGGACTGAACATCGCGAGGCACAGGAGTTCGAACAGGACCTGCGCGGCGATCTGTGCGGTGTTGGTGGTATTGTCGTATTGCGGCGCGATTTCCACGACGTCGCCGCCGACGAGGTTGATGCCCTTGAAGCCGCGCAGCAGGGTCAGGACCTCCCTCGGCTGAAGCCCGCCGACTTCTGGCGTGCCGGTTCCCGGAGCGAAGGCCGGATCGAGGCTGTCCACGTCGAAACTGAGATAGGTCGGACCGGCGCCGACAACCTCCAGAGCCTTTGCGATCACAGCCTTGAGGCCCATCTCCGCCACCTCTTCGGCGTGGATGACGGTCATGCCGGAGGCAAAGGAGAACTCCCAGAGATATTCGCCGCCGCCGCGGATGCCGATCTGGATCGTACGCTTCGGATCGAGCACGCCCGCCAGAACCGCCTCGCGGAAGGGCGCGCCGTGGTGGAACTTGGAGCCCTCATAGGGACCAGCGGTGTCGCAGTGAGCGTCGATGTGGATCATGCCTACCGGCTGACTGGCCGCCAGGCCCTTGAGAATGGCGCCGGAGATCGAATGGTCGCCGCCGACCGACAGCGGGATAACCCCGGTTGCCGCGATCATCCGGTAGCAGGCCTCGATGTCGGCATGGCACTCGGCCAAGCCGAACCGGCTGCGCATCGGCACGTCGCCGACGTCGGCGACCTTTAGCCCTCCCATCGGCGCGACACGCAGAACMTGTTCGTAGGGGCCCACACGCTCGACAGCTCGGACGGCCCGCGGCCCCAGCCGCGCGCCGGCACGATTGGTGACGCCGAGATCCATCGGCACGCCGATCAGGGCCACGTCAAGCGCCTCAAGCACCTCGGGGCGCAAGCCGTTCTCGATGAAACGGGCGTCCAGAAAGGTCGCAGGATCGGCGAAGGGCCATTTGCGGCTGTCGCCGTCCTTGAATACGCTCGCCGCCACGGCGCGGAAGTGCGGATCTTCCATCTCCCCGCCTGCAGCGCTGCCGAAGCGCTTTCTCAAGTCTTCCAGAAAATCCCGGTCAATGGTCAAGGCAGGCTCCCGCGGTATTGATGCTGCCATCATCATCGGCGCCGCCCGCTTCTCTTGGAACCGCGAAAATTCGAGAGGGGATATAACGATTCTTGATAGACCAGGCCTGCCGAGGCTCCGCGAAGCGGGTAGTGCGTTCATCCGGACGTTCAGAAAACTTTATAACCCGGCGAGAATTTTCCCACTACCGCGGTTGGTAACCTCCAAGCAGTCTCCGATGCGAACGGTCCGGCAGAGGGCCGACAACAAAGGGAACCTACCATGTTGCACGATATGACACGCCGCCGCTTCCTCGGATCCGCCGCTGCCGCGGGGGTTGCCGGCACGCTGACCGGGTTTGCGAGATCCGCCGCAGCCGGCAGCGGCAATCTCACCGCCGTCGAATGGGGCGGCGAGGTCGTCGAAGCCATGAAGCAGATTGCCGCCGACCAGAATGCGGCGACATTCAACTGGGTTCTTCATCAGGGCGGCGCGGGCGCTATCCTGCCAAAGATCAAGGCAGTCTGGCCGAATGTCGACTACGACTACGTCGCTGGCTGGGAAGGCTCATTCAACAGCATGGTGAAGGAGGATTGGCTCGAGACCATCAATCCTGCCGATGTTCCCAACCTTGCGAATATTCCCGAGAAAATCATCATTCGTGACGGCAAGGGCAATATCAAAGCGGTCCCACGCGCAGTTGGCGGCATGTATTTCGGTGCGCGAACCGACACGGCCCCTATCGCTGTGAAGACCATCGATGATCTGCTCAGCCCCGATCTTAAGGGTGCGATCTGCTGGCCAGGCCCGACACAGAGCATGATGCTCCAGATTGTCGCGCTCGCCCTTCACGCTGGCGGCAGTGAAACGAATATGGAACCTGGATGGAAGCTCATGACGGAATTGGCGAAATCCGGCAATATCGGCCGCGTCGCCATCACCGATATCGATTTCACCAATTCGCTGACGTCGGGTGAGACCTCCGTCGGCTTCTTCGCTGAGCCCGGCTGGGCGGCCGTGGCGAAGAACTTCCCGGTTACTCGTTTCACCAAGGACAGTAACTTCAAGGCCTTCCTCTACCAGAGCGGTTTCGGCTTACTGAAGAATAGACCGAACACCAAGGCGACGCTCGATTTCGTCAACTTCGCAATCAGCCCGGACATGAACTCGCTCTACGCCAAGGTGGCTGGCGAAGCGCCGTTGAACAGCAAGGCGGTCACGCCCGACAATCTGAAGCATCTGTCCTTCACTTCGGACGAGTTTTCGAGCTTCGTCTATGTGCCGGACTACAATGTCGTTCTCGAACAGCAGGATGCCTGGTCCAAGCGCTGGGAACAGGACATCGCCCCGTTGCTCTAAGGCACCTCGCGGTAGGTTATCGAAGGCGCCAGCGTGCTTCGATGACCTCCCTTTCTCATGTCCGTAAGGGCGAGGAAAAGGCTGTTCCACCATGACCAAAGTAAGGCGGCAACCCGTTGCCATTTCGATACCAGATCGCCGAGATGCGGCCCTGACGCTCGGGCCAGCCCTCCTGGTGTTCGCATTCGGTTTTCTGTCACCATTAATCAATCTGGCAATCGAAAGCTTGAAGGAGTTTACGCCGGGGCGCGTCGGTTCCGTTGAAAATGCCGCGGCAACGGTCCAAAACTATTACGAGCTTGCAAACCAGGCGTTTGCGAGTGTCCTGCTGACGACCTTCTGGATCGGTGGAGTTGCCGCAATCATCGGCCAGCTTGTGGCATTCCCGCTGGCCTACTTTATCGTGCGGCGCATTTCCCCGCGGATGCGCGCGCTCACCCTCGGTTTTTTGATTACGCTTGTTCTATCCAGCGTCCTGATCAAGACATACGCGATCGAACTGACCTTCGGGTCGGTCGGCATCTTCCGACCCCTCCTCTTGGCACTTGGCCTTTCGCCCAACAGCCGCGAATATATCAATATCGTCGTTACTGCGGGCCTGGTCCACTCGATCATACCGGTCGCAACGCTAACGCTGATTGGCGCGATGCAATCGATCGATCCGCGTCTGCTCGATGCAGCCCAGTCGCTCGGCGCGCCGGGATGGAAAGCCCATTTGTCGATCACGCTTCCCCTGAGCTTCCCGGCTCTGATTTCAAGCACGCTTGTCTCGCTGACTTTCGCGATCAGCGCCTTCGTCATTCCCATGGTGCTCGGGAGGGGCCGGGTGCTTTTCATATCGAACGTCATCTACACCCGGTTCAGCGATATCGCCAACTATCCGAGCGGCGCGGCGATCTCGCTCGTCATGCTTGCCGCGGCCTTGGCGGTCGTCGCTGTCATAACGTTTGCGCAGGCCTGGAAGGTTTCCCGATGAGCAGACAATCTCTTGCAGCGCGAACCGGGGACCGGATCGCCGTTTCCCTCGCCTACGGTGTCATCGGCCTTGGATTGGCGTTCCTCGCCATCCCGTTGGTGATAACATGCCTTATGGCTTTCGACGCCAGGACCTACCTCGGTCCACTGCCGCCACCTGCCTTGTCGCTTCACTGGTTCGAACGGCTCGTCTCTCAGGCGGATATCCTTACCAGCCTACGCACCAGCCTCATCTTGGCGGTACTCACGACGGTTCTGTCCGTCACGATCGGAACGGCGGCGGCCGTTGGCCTTGCCCGTGGCAATTTTCCAGGAAAGGCAGCGCTGACTTCGGCCTTTCTCTCGCCACTCATTGTTCCGCCGGTCGTCATTGGATTCGGTCTGCTGCTTTTCCTTTCCAAGGCCGGTATCACAAATGGTATGGCGCGACTGCTCCTCGGCCACGTGATCGTGACGTTGCCCTATTGCATAAGGACCAGCCTCGCCAGCCTTCTTGGCAGCGACCAACGATTGACGGAAGCCGCAATGGTTCTCGGCGCCACCGAGCGCCAGGCCTTCTGGACCATTACCCTACCGCTCATGCGGACCGGCGTCGTCACCGGCGCGATCTTCGCCTTCGCAATTTCGATAGATGACGTATCGATCAGTCTCTTTCTGAGCGATCCGTCGGCAACGACCTTGCCTGTTACGCTGGTCAGCAACATGCGCGCGGCTTTCGATCTGACGATCGCTGCGGCGGCCGTGGTCCTGATTGCCGTCACCGCGTTGCTGATCGTTGTGCTGGACCGTGTCGTCGGCTTCGACACTGTCGTCGGTCAGGGTTTGTTTCGTTCATGAGGACAATACGATGATTTCTGCCGTGGAATTTCAAGGGGTCAGCAAGCGCTTCGGCGAAACGGTCGCCCTCGGTAATATCTCCTTCTCGGTGAACTCAGGTGAAACAATCGCACTGCTTGGACCGAGCGGCTGCGGCAAGACCACCATTCTTCGGCTCATCGCCGGATTCGAGCGGCCCGACAAAGGCTCGATCCTGATCGACGGCGAGCCGATGGCCGGATTGAAACCCTATGAGCGCAATGTCGGGCTGCTGTTCCAGCACTACGCTCTTTTCCCGCATATGACCGTCGAACAGAACATCGGCTACGGGCTTCGCCATCGCAACCATCCGTCGGGGCAAATACCTCGCCGCATTGCCGAGATGCTTGAGCTCGTCCGGCTTGTCGGTTTCGGACAGCGGCGGCCGCACCAGTTGAGCGGTGGYCAGCAGCAGCGTGTTGCCCTTGCGCGGGCGCTCGCCACCCATCCGAGCCTTGTTCTTCTGGATGAGCCCCTGTCGGCCCTCGACGCCAAACTTCGACATGAGCTGCGCACCGAATTGAAGGATGTGCTCGTCGCGGTCGGCTCGACCGCGATCGTGGTAACCCACGACCAGGAGGAGGCGATGAGCCTGGGAGAGCGCATATTCGTGATGAACCGTGGAGCCATCATGCAATCCGGCAGGCCAGATGATGTGTATTGGCGTCCAGACTCGCGTTTCGTCGCGGATTTCATGGGGCGGACGAATTGGATTCATGGCTCGATTTCGGCCGCGGGCGGAACGGCCGGCAAATTTCGCTCCGAATCCGGCTGGGAGTTTCCGGTCGCGTCCACGGGAAGCCTTTCAGGTGCCGCCGAGATTTGCGTGAGGCCGGAAAGCGTCGAGATATCGTCCGGCGCTCCGGGTGCCGGGGCCATGCCCGGACGCGTTGCCGACGTTGTGACACTCGGTGCCTTCAGGCATATCGTTCTGGACCTCGTCAGTGGCGACCGCTTAATCTCGGCTTGCCCGAACCGTCCAGACATCGCCTTTGCTCGCGGGCAGGAGATCAGCGCTTCCATTCCGCCCGAGGCATGCGTTCTCTTCGCGCGATAAGCTGGCATTCCCGACTAAGGGTCACCAGTTGTCGGAAGGACATGGTTCGTCCAATATCCGCTTATAGGCGGAGAGGCCCTCAGCACTCGAGCGCCCCAAACTTTGGAATGCGCTCCTGATGCTTGATCTTGATTCCTATCTGCTTCGTGCATTTCTGACCGTCGCGGAGATCGGCACCGTCAATGGAGCAGCTGTCAAGCTGAACAGAACGCAGGCGGCTGTGAGCATGCAGATCCGCAAGCTGGAGGAGCTTGTCGGCGTTACGCTGTTTTCGCGTTCGTCAAAAGGCCTTGAGCTCACGAGCCATGGGCAGATCATGCTGGCTTATGCCCGCGAAATGGTCGCCCTCAGCGACGAGGTCGAGAAAAGGCTGACAGGCAAGATGATCGAGGACCGCATTCGCCTCGGCGTCGTTGAGGACTTCGCAGCCGGCCACCTGATCGACATTCTTAGTGACTTTAGGGCGCAGAACCCGAAGGTCGATATCGACATCATTGTCGAGCCGAATCGCCGCCTCGCCAGCCTGTTTGAAGACGGGAAGCTGGATCTCGTGGTTTGCGACATCACCTGCCTCGCGCGAAAACCGACCCTGATCTGGACCGAATATTTGATGTGGACGGTCAGATCCGACTTCGTGGCGGATGCGGAAAAGCCGCTTCCCATCATTATGTTCGAGGAGGAGTGTCCCTGGACGCTCCCGACGCTTGCCGCCCTGTCCCAGCGGAACGTCAAGTGGAAGACGGCGTGCGTCGCATCGACGCTGGTGGCCATGGCGACCGCGGTTCGCGTTGGTATCGGTATCGCGCCAATGATGCTCAACACGAAACCGGAGGGCTGCCGGACACTTGACAGATCGGCGGACCTGCCCGGTCCGGTGCGCATCGAAATCGGTCTGTATGCTCAATCCGAGACGGCCGAAGGTGCGCGCTATCTTGTGGACTTCATTTCGCGGCATACGGCCATATTGTCGAGCTAGAGCCTTTCTTGGTCAGCTTGCAGCATTCTGACCGGGAAAGGCTCTGGGAGCGTTCAGCTTCCATTATATCGGGTCAATTTAATTCCCCCTACCGAAGTGGCGATCGAAGCCCCACAGTGATCGGATGAAGGGTCGACGACCCAATTTCAAGCATTCATGGAAGTCTGCGAATACGATGATGGGGCAAGCCAAAGTTGACGAAACTCTCCTCGCAGATGCCGCCTATCTGCCCGGCCAGGTCGCAAACCTCACGAGGGGAGCGAGCGTGACGGCACAAACCAACGAAATACTGGAGCGCATCAATGACATGCTGCTGCGCGAAGGTACCGACAAGTCAGAGATCATTCTCGTCAACATTTGGCTTAGGGACCTTGCCTCTTTCGAGGAAATGAACAGAGCCTGGGATGCTTGGATCCCGGATAGCGGAACGCCACGGCGGGCAACGTTTGAGGACAAGAATCTCCCGCCGATGTGCGCCATCCGTATTGACGTAGCCGCGTCGCGAAAGAGTGAGGCCGGGCAAATTTGAACCGCCTGTATTCGTCATCTTCACACTCTTGTCAGCAAAGCCGGACCCGGAAGTGCTTGAAGCAGGACGGTCTACATTTCGTCGAAGAGGGCTATGTCTTGCTAGAGCGGTACAGCTTTTAACGGAAGCGCAGGACCGCTCTGGCTTTTGTTTTTACGCAATTCCGGACGGAAAACCGCTTCGCACTTTTCCTGGAATTGCTCTTTGTGATCAAGGGATGATGTAACCGGTAAGGTAGGCGAAGAGCGGCCTCGGAATTTGCTACAGGATTCCGCACTTTCGGCATCATGCTCTAAGGCCGGATGACGCAGACATTGGCCTCGTAGGCGCAGGGATCGTCTTGAACGGCAATATCGATGACCTTCGCCTTCGGGGCCAGTTGCTCAGGCCGTGCGGGGGGATAGAAGCCATAGCCGTCGCCGCCGACATAGGTTCCGCCATCAGCCTGATAGACGTAGGAAGAGCCGGCATAAGTGTCGCCGCCACCACCACCCTGCGCCTGGGGTACGACGACGATGAGATTGTTGCGGGCGACGCGATTGGTCGCCGGCGATGAAAACTGTTTCAGGAACGGCATCCGTTCTTTGCGGTTCCGGTTTCGATAGGCGTTGTCGAAACGGATGCCGCGATCGCGCCAGCCGATACGTTCGCCGAGGAGTAATCCGCCGTGGAAAGCGTGACGATGGCCGGGAAAGCGATGATCGTTGCGGCGGTCGCCGGCTTCGGCGGGAAGTGCAGCAAGCGCGGACAAGGTAATCAGGGCGACTGCGGACAGACTGCGAAACATGGGTGGCCGGCCTCCGGAATTCCGATCCCTAACAAATCGTTAACGCCAGATTGCGCCAAAAGCCGACGCTTGTCCATTCAGGTCGGACAACCGGCACAAAATTTGAGCGGAAAAGACCAGTTTCTTTAGCCTGCGAACTTCCCGGTAACGCGAATCGATTAAATTAAAAGCAGACAGCGATTGTGCTTGTCGTCGGCGTTCCCGGTGATTAAACGTCGCAATTGATGCAACGCACACAGAGAATTTTGTCATTCGTGTGGTTGACTGAGCATGCTCCGAAATCCGGGAGCGCAGAGAAGCCGCCGCGAGGTTCTGATGGCGAACGTGACAAATAACCGGCCCCTATCGCCGCATCTGCAAATCTACAAGCCTATTCCCACCATGGTCATGTCCATCGTTCACCGCATTACCGGTGGCGCGCTCTATGTCGGCACGGTGCTCGTCGCCTGGTGGCTGATCGCGGCGGCAAGCGGCCAGGGCTCCTATGACTGGGCCAATTGGGTGCTCGGCAGCCTTCTCGGCAAGCTCGTGCTTCTCGGCTATACATGGGCGCTGCTGCACCACATGCTCGGCGGCTTCCGCCACTTCATGTGGGATCTCGGCTATGGCTTCGGGAAAGAGTTCTCGACCAAGCTCGCCATCGCCAACATCATCGGGTCGCTCTGTCTGACCGTGCTGGTCTGGGTGATCGGCTTCCTCATTCGCTTCTGAAGGTCCTCTCATGGATATGCGCACCCCCCTCGGCAAGGTTCGCGGGCTCGGCTCCGCCAAGGACGGCACGGACCATTTCTGGCGTCAGCGGCTGACGGCCGTCGCCAATGTTCCGCTCATCCTGTTCTTCGTCATATTCATGCTCGCCTATGCCGGCGCGCCGTATGCGGATGTGGTTCGCGCCTTGTCGAACCCCTTCGTCGCGGTCGTCATGGGGCTGATGGTGATCTCGGGCGTCATTCATATGAAGCTCGGCATGCAGGTCATCATCGAGGATTACGTGCATGGCGAGTTCGGCAAGATCGTTCTCCTGATGCTGAACACGTTTTTTGCGATCCTGATCGCCGGCCTCTGTCTCTTCGCCATTCTGAAAATCGCATTCGTAGGATAAGCTGATATGGCACCGACTTCACCCGCCCAGAATGGCAAGGCCTACAAGTATGTCGATCACTCCTACGACGTGATCGTCGTCGGCGCCGGCGGCGCCGGGCTGCGCGCCACGCTCGGCATGGCCGAGCAGGGTTTCCGCACGGCCTGCATCACCAAGGTGTTTCCGACCCGCTCGCATACGGTCGCGGCCCAGGGCGGCATCGCCGCCTCGCTGCGCAACATGACGCCGGATAGCTGGCAGTGGCACCTCTACGATACCGTCAAGGGTTCCGACTGGCTCGGCGACGTCGACGCCATGCAGTATCTCACCATGGAAGCGCCGAAGGCGGTCTATGAGCTCGAGCATTATGGCGTGCCGTTCTCGCGCAACGAGGAAGGCAAGATCTATCAGCGCCCGTTCGGCGGCCACATGCAGAATTACGGTGAAGGCCCGCCGGTACAGCGCACCTGCGCCGTTGCCGACCGTACCGGCCACGCCATTCTGCATACGCTCTACGGCCAGTCGCTGCGCAACAATGCCGAATTCTTCATCGAGTACTTCGCGCTCGACCTGATCATGTCGGAAGACGGCAGCCGCTGCACCGGCGTCGTCGCCTGGTGCCTCGATGACGGCACCATCCATCGCTTCGCCGCCAAGATGGTGGTGCTGGCGACTGGCGGCTACGGCCGCGCCTATTTCTCGGCAACGTCGGCCCATACCTGCACCGGTGACGGCGGCGGCATGGTGGCGCGTGCCGGCCTGCCGCTGCAGGACATGGAATTCGTCCAGTTTCACCCGACCGGCATCTACGGTTCGGGCTGTCTGATCACCGAAGGCGCGCGCGGCGAAGGCGGTTACCTGGTCAACTCCGAGGGCGAGCGCTTCATGGAGCGTTACGCGCCTTCGGCCAAGGACCTTGCCTCGCGCGACGTCGTTTCGCGCTGCATGACGCTGGAGATCCGTGAAGGCCGCGGTGTCGGCAAGAACAAGGACCACATCTTCCTGCATCTCGACCACCTCGATCCGGCCGTTCTGCATGAGCGCCTGCCGGGGATTTCCGAGAGCGCCAAGATCTTCGCGGGCGTCGACGTCACGCGCGAGCCAATCCCGGTTCTGCCGACCGTTCACTATAATATGGGCGGCATACCGACGAATTATTGGGGCGAAGTGCTGAACGCCGACAGTGCCAATCCGGAACGGATCATCCCCGGCCTGATGGCTGTGGGTGAAGCCGGCTGTGCCTCGGTGCACGGCGCCAACCGTCTCGGCTCCAACTCGCTGATCGACCTGGTGGTCTTCGGCCGCGCCGCTGCGATCCGTGCCGGCGAGGTCATCGACCGCGCAGCGCCGATCCCGCATCTCAACGTCGCAGCCTGCGACAAGATCATGGACCGCTTCGACGGTCTGCGTCATGCCAGCGGCGGCACGCCGACGGCGGAACTGCGCGAGAAGATGCAGCGCGCCATGCAGGAAGACGCTGCCGTCTTCCGCACGCAGGAATCGCTGGAATCCGGTTGCCAGCGCATCTCGGCAATCTGGGGCGAGATGAAGGACATCAAGGTCACCGACCGCTCGATGATCTGGAACTCGGATCTGGTCGAGACGTTGGAGTTGCAGAACCTGATGGCTAACGCCATCACGACGATCTATGGCGCCGAGGCCCGCAAGGAGAGCCGCGGTTCGCATGCTCGGGAAGACTATGCCGAGGGTGCATTCGCGGGCCGCGACGACGTCAACTGGCGCAAGCACACACTCGCCTGGGTGAACGAAGCAGGCGACGTGAAACTCGACTACCGGCCGGTCCACACCGAGCTGATCGCCGAAGGCATCGATCCGCACAAGATCGAGCCGAAGGCTCGCGTGTACTGATCTCAAGAGGAACCGGACATGGTTGAACTCGCTCTCCCCAAGAATTCTCAGATGCGCGAAGGCAAGGTCTGGCCGAAGCCGGCGGGTGCCAAGAACACCCGCGAATTCCGCGTCTACCGCTGGAGCCCGGATGACGGTCAGAACCCGTCGATCGACACCTTCTACATCGATGTCGACGATTGCGGGCCGATGGTGCTCGACGGTCTTCTCTACATCAAGAACAAGATCGACCCGACGCTGACGCTGCGCCGTTCCTGTCGCGAGGGCATCTGCGGCTCCTGCGCGATGAATATCGACGGCACGAATACGCTCGCTTGCACCAAGGGCCTCGACGATATCAAGGGCGCGGTGAAGATCTATCCGCTGCCGCATCTGCCCGTCGTCAAGGATCTGGTTCCGGACCTCACCAACTTCTATGCCCAGCATCGTTCGATCGAGCCATGGCTGAAGACAGTGTCGCCGGCGCCGGCCAAGGAATGGAAGCAGAGCCATGAGGACCGGCAGAAGCTGGACGGCCTCTATGAATGCATCCTCTGCGCCTGCTGCTCGACCTCCTGTCCGAGCTACTGGTGGAACGGCGACCGCTATCTCGGTCCGGCCGTTCTGCTGCAGGCCTATCGCTGGCTGATCGATTCCAGAGACGAGGCGACCGGCGAGCGCCTCGACAATCTCGAGGATCCATTCCGCCTCTATCGCTGCCACACGATCATGAACTGTGCGCAGACCTGCCCGAAGGGCCTCAACCCGGCCAAGGCGATCGCCGAAATCAAGAAGATGATGGTCGAGCGCCGGGTTTGATCAGCGTGCATGCCGATGGCGGAATCGACGGCTTCGATCCCGAAGCCGTCACAGAGATCAGGTCGCGGCTTGCCTCTGTGCGCGAACAGGGCATCCGCATCGGTTTTGCGATCGAAAGTGGTAGCCGCGCCTGGGGCTTTCCATCTCCCGACAGCGATTATGATTGTCGCTTTGTCTACATCCGTCCCGTCGAGCATCATCTTGCTCTTGTTTCGGCGCGCGATGTCATCGAGTTCCCGATCATTGGCGATATCGATACCGGCGGTTGGGATCTCAGAAAGGCGTTGCGGCTTGCGCTCAAGGGAAACGCCGTGGTGGTAGAATGGCTGAAATCGCCGATCGCCTACGAAGAGGAAGCTGGTTTTCGCTCCCGTCTCGGCGCGTTTCTTGATCGCGTCATGGTGCCGGAGAAGGTCGCTGCGCATTATGTCGGACTTATGCGGCGGCATTTTCAAAGCCATGGCGAAGACGTGATCAAGCTGAAGACGCTGCTCTATGCTCTGCGTCCGGCCATCGCGCTCGAATGGATGCGACAGCGTTCATATCGCGTGCTACCGCCGATGAATATGCTGGAATGCCTTGAGACGATCTCCGTCGCGCCGGAACTTCGGGCAGCGATACTCGATCTCGTGCATGTCAAGAAGCAGACGCGCGAAAATGGGTGTGGGCCTGCCGCCGGCACTGGTGCAAGTGTTCCTGCAGGGTGCACTGGAGCGCTATTCCGAGACATTGCGCGAGTTCGACAGGGATCCTGACAGAGATGAACGCGCGCAACACCTTGCTGACAAATTCTATGTGCAGGAAGTTTTGCAGCGGGACAGTTGAACTGTATCGTTTTTCGGTTAGTTGTTGTCACGGGCAATTTATGCAGCACGACTTGATTAACCAAATCGAATTACGATAATCGGACTTGTCTCACGCCCGTTTCTCTACGGCGATAGCCGAATTCAGGAGTATGATGATGCAGTTGCGATATGCGATGACAGGTCTGGTGGTGGTTCTGTCGCTAGCCGGTTGTCAGCGTACGGCATATGATTACAGCTCCAACGCCAGTGCCGGCCCGGCGCCGTTGACGGCGCAGCCGGTTCCCTCGGTGCAGGGTGGGCAGCTTCCTCCGCCGACCGGCAGCTCGCAGTTTCCGGCCGCGCCGACGACGACGGCGCCGATGCCGGGCGCTCAGCCTGGCGCAATGGCAGCAAATGCGCTCGATATTACCAAGGAATCGATGGTCGGAAGCTGGCGTGTCAACGGCAGTTGCGACATGTTCCTGACGCTCACCAATCTCGGCAGCGGTTCGCGCGGCGGAACGCGTGGCTGCGTCGGCGAGCTGACGGCGATGGGCTCCTGGGAGGTCGCCGGCAAGCAAGTGCTGCTCAAGGACCGCTCCGGCAACCAGCTCGGCAGCGTCTACAAGACGGCCGACAACCGCTTTGAGGGGCAGACGAGCACGGGCCAGTCGATTAGTCTCAGCCGCTAAATGTTCCAGCAGGTCTCCTGCGATGACTGACAGGCGGATATGCCCTCATGCAACCAATGCCGGATTATGCGCTCAGCGTCTGCGAACAGCTTAAAGCGCTGACCGCATCGGGCGCGCTCCAGGTTGATTCCGCCCAGTTGGACGTGGCAAAGAGCCTCGATCGGGTGCTTGCCGGGCTGAAGCAGCGGCGGCCGGCGGCAAAATCGAGTGCGCTTGGATGGCTGTTTGCCGCCAAGAAGAAGTCCGCCGACGGCATCAAGGGGCTTTACATCCACGGCAGCGTCGGGCGCGGCAAGACCATGCTGATGGACATGTTCTTCGCAATGGCGCCGTGCAGGAAGAAACGGCGGGCGCATTTCCACGAATTCATGGCGGATGTGCACAACCGCATCGCGGCACACCGGCTGAAGCTCAAGAACGGCGAGACGAAGCAGGCCGATCCGATGCCGCCGGTCGCCGCAGCGCTCTACGCGGAGGCAGAGCTGCTCTGCTTCGACGAGTTCACGGTCACCGACATCGCCGATGCGATGATCCTGTCGCGGCTGTTTTCCGAGCTCTTCGCGCGCGGATGCGTGCTGGTCGCGACCTCGAACGTCGAGCCCGACAATCTCTACACGGATGGCCTCAATCGCGGCCTCTTCCTGCCGTTCGTCGCCTTGCTCAAGCAGCATGTCGATGTCGTCACCCTGGATTCGCCGACCGACTACCGGATGGAGAAGCTGAGCAGTCAGCCGGTCTATCTGGTGCCGATCAACGAGCATAACGACATGGCGATGGACGCGTCCTGGACACAGGCGCTGCATGGGCGCAAGGCGCAGCCGCAGGATATTCCGATGAAGGGGCGCCACATCCATGTGCCGCTCGCCGTCGACCGCATGGCGCGGTTCTCTTTCGCCGATCTTTGCGACAAACCGCTCGGGGCGGTCGACTTCCTGGCCATCGCCGAACGCTTCGATACGGTCTTCCTCGATCACATTCCGTTGCTCGGGCCGGAAAAGCGGAACCAGATCAAACGGTTCATCATTCTGGTCGATACGTTTTACGATCATGCCGTGCGGCTTTACATTTCCGCGGCGGCCATGCCGGAGGAACTGCTATTGCAGCGCCGGGGCACCGAGGGCTTCGAATTCGACCGCACGGCATCGCGCCTGTTCGAGATGCGCAGTGCGGAATATCTTGCGCTGCACCATGAGAAACGCGCCGCAGAGTAACAATTCAGTGACAGAATGTCTTACGTTTACGTAAGAATTTTTGTATCTAAACGATTGAAAACGCTGCATCAAAAATAATGAATTGCCATTTTTTGGCTTTGGGTCTATGCGATTGCGTCATTGGGCGGTGCCTTGCGCGTCCGTTCGACGAATTTGATCGCAAAGGAAACAGCGAAAATGGCGCGTAACAAGATCGCACTCATTGGTTCTGGCATGATTGGTGGCACGCTGGCGCACCTCGCCGGCCTGAAGGAACTGGGCGACATCGTTCTCTTCGACATCGCGGACGGCATTCCCCAGGGCAAAGGACTCGATATCTCCCAGTCGTCGCCCGTCGAAGGCTTCGACGTCAATCTGACCGGTGCCAGCGACTATTCCGCGATCGAAGGCGCTGACGTGTGCATCGTCACCGCAGGCGTCGCCCGCAAGCCCGGCATGAGCCGCGATGATCTTCTCGGGATCAACCTCAAGGTCATGGAGCAGGTTGGCGCCGGCATCAAGAAGTATGCGCCGAACGCCTTCGTGATCTGCATCACCAATCCGCTCGACGCCATGGTCTGGGCGCTGCAGAAGTTTTCCGGCCTTCCCGCCAACAAGGTCGTCGGCATGGCCGGCGTTCTCGACTCCTCGCGCTTCCGCCTCTTCCTCGCCAAGGAATTCAACGTGTCCGTCCAGGACGTCACGGCTTTCGTTCTCGGCGGCCACGGCGACACGATGGTACCGCTCGCCCGCTACTCGACGGTCGGCGGCATTCCGCTCACCGACCTCGTCACCATGGGCTGGGTCACCAAGGAGCGCCTCGAAGAGATCATTCAGCGCACCCGTGACGGCGGCGCTGAAATCGTCGGCCTGTTGAAGACCGGCTCGGCCTATTACGCGCCGGCTGCTTCGGCGATCGAGATGGCCGAATCCTACCTCAAGGACAAGAAGCGTGTTCTGCCCTGCGCTGCCCACCTCACCGGTCAGTACGGCGTCAAGGACATGTATGTCGGCGTTCCCACCGTCATCGGCGCCGGCGGCGTTGAGCGCATCATCGAGATCGATCTCAACAAGACCGAGAAGGAAGCCTTCGACAAGTCCGTCGGCGCCGTCGCCGGTCTCTGCGAAGCCTGCATCAACATCGCGCCGGCCCTCAAGTAGTCGACGGGCTGAAGTAATCGAAACAGGGATACACCCATGAACATTCATGAATATCAGGCCAAGGCTCTGCTGAAGGGCTATGGCGCGCCGGTTGCCGAAGGTGTGGCTATTCTCAAGGTTGAAGAAGCCGAGGCTGCCGCCAAGTCGCTTCCCGGTCCGCTTTACGTGGTCAAGAGCCAGATCCATGCCGGGGGCCGCGGCAAGGGCAAGTTCAAGGAGCTCGGGCCTGATGCCAAGGGCGGCGTTCGCCTCGCCAAGTCGATCGAGGAAGTCGTTTCCCACGCCAAGGAAATGCTCGGAAACACGCTGGTGACCGCCCAGACCGGCGAAGCCGGCAAGCAGGTCAACCGCCTTTACATCGAAGACGGCGCCGACATCGCCCGCGAACTCTATTGCTCGATCCTTGTCGACCGCTCGGTTGGCCGCGTTGCCTTCGTCGTATCGACCGAAGGCGGCATGGACATCGAGGCCGTCGCCCACGACACGCCCGAGAAGATCCAGACGATCGCCATCGATCCGGAAGCCGGCGTGACGGCTGCCGACGTTGCTGCGATCTCCAAGGCTCTGCAGCTCGACGGCGCTGCCGCCGAGGATGCCAGGTCGCTTTTCCCGGCGCTTTACAAGGCCTTTGGCGAAAAGGACATGGCTCTCCTGGAAGTCAATCCGCTGATCGTCATGAAGGATGGCCACCTGCGCGTCCTCGATGCCAAGATGTCTTTCGACGGCAACGCCCTTTTCCGTCACGATGATGTCAAGACGTTGCGCGACGAAACCGAAGAAGACGCCAAGGAAATCGAGGCCTCGAAGTGGGATCTCGCCTATGTTGCGCTCGACGGCAATATTGGCTGCATGGTCAACGGTGCTGGTCTTGCCATGGCGACGATGGACATCATCAAGCTCTACGGCAAGGAGCCGGCCAACTTCTGCGACGTCGGCGGCGGCGCCGGCAAGGAGAAGGTTGCTGCGGCTTTCAAGATCATTACCGCAGACCCCAAGGTCGAAGGCATTCTCGTCAACATCTTCGGCGGCATCATGAAGTGCGATGTCATTGCCGAGGGCGTGATTGCCGCGGTCAAGGAAGTCGGCCTCAAGGTTCCGCTCGTCGTGCGCCTTGAAGGCACCAATGTCGAGCTCGGCAAGAAGATCCTGAACGAGTCGGGTCTGGCGATCACGGCGGCCGACGACTTGGACGATGCTGCCAAGAAGATCGTCGCGGCGATCAACGGCTGAGAACGATCATGGCCTTCCAGTCCACGCCCTCCGCTGCTCATTTCCGCCTCAACGCCTTCGCCGGCGTGTGGGAAGGGGACGAGCGTGTCGCGGCGTCGGCGTGGGCGAGTGAAGGCAGGGCCAGTGCTGAGTTTTCCGGCGAGGTATTGTTCGGCGGGTTCTTCCTCGATCAGCGCTATCGCCAGACGCGCGATGGTGCTGTTTCGTTCGAGGCGCGAAATGTTTTCGGCTTCGATGCTTCGGACCAGACCTACAAACTCTACCAGTTCGATACCGCAGGTTTTGCGCCGCCCGTACCGGCGTCAGGCGAGTGGAACGGCAGTGAGCTGGTGCTGATGAAGACTTCGCCGCGCGGCAGCCAGTGCACCGTATTCACATTTGAAAATGAAGACTGCTACCGGATGGGCGTCAGCTTTTCGCCTGCAGGCAGCGATACTTGGCAGGAGGTCGTCAGCGGCGTCTATCGTCGCGCGTCCTCCACGTCTTCCAACCTCTCCTAAACAAAGGCCTCGCATGTCCATTCTCGTCAACAAAGACACCAAGGTTCTCGTTCAGGGCCTAACCGGCAAGACCGGCACGTTCCACACCGAACAGGCGCTCGCTTACTACGGCACCCAGATGGTCGGCGGTATCCATCCGAAGAAGGGTGGCGAAACCTGGACCGGCGCCAAGGGCGAAAGCCTGCCGATCTTCGCAACCGTTGCCGAAGGCAAGGAAAAGACCGGCGCCAACGCGACCGTCATCTATGTTCCGCCGGCCGGCGCTGCCGACGCGATCATCGAGGCGATCGACGCCGAGATCCCGTTCATCACCTGCATCACCGAAGGCATCCCGGTCATGGACATGGTGCGGGTCAAGGCTCGCCTCGACCGCTCCAAGTCGCGCCTGCTCGGCCCCAACTGCCCGGGTATCCTGACGCCGGAAGAATGCAAGATCGGCATCATGCCGGGCTCGATCTTCCGCAAGGGTTCGGTCGGTATCGTTTCCCGCTCAGGCACGCTGACCTATGAAGCCGTGTTCCAAACCTCCAATGAAGGTCTCGGCCAGACGACGGCCGTCGGCATTGGCGGCGACCCGGTCAAGGGCACCGAGTTCATCGACGTCCTGGAAATGTTCCTGGCCGACGAAGCCACCCAGTCGATCATCATGATCGGCGAAATCGGTGGTGCAGCTGAGGAAGACGCAGCCCAGTTCCTCAAGGACGAAGCCAAGAAGGGCCGCAAGAAGCCGATGGCTGGCTTCATTGCCGGTCGTACGGCCCCGAAGGGCCGCACCATGGGCCATGCCGGCGCGGTGGTTTCCGGCGGCAAGGGCGATGCGGAATCGAAGATCGCGGCGATGGAATCGGCAGGCATCAAGGTGTCGCCTTCTCCGGCCCGCCTCGGCAAGACGTTGGTTGAAGTCCTCAAGGGCTAAGCCACCTATACATGGACCGGGTGGAGGAACGGCATCTGCGCCTTCCGCCCGGCCTCGACGACACGAAAACAGCAGATGCGCCGCGGACAGGCGGCAATCGGAATGCGGCAGCCGGCCATCAAGCCGGCAAATTCATCAAGTCAGGAGGCGGACGGAAGCGTCCGCATATCACCATGGCACGGCAAGAAGCCAACGAGCAGTTTCAGGTCACCTCGTTTCTGGATGGCGCCAACGCTGCCTATATCGAGCAGCTCTACGCGCGGTACGAAGAAGATTCGGCATCGGTCGACGACCAGTGGCGTGCCTTCTTCAAGGCGCTGGAGGAGGATCCCAGCGATGTGAAGAGGGCAGCCAAGGGGGCTTCCTGGCGCAAGAAGAACTGGCCGCTTCAGGCAAGCGGCGATCTGGTATCGGCTCTCGATGGCGACTGGGGCATCGTCGAGAAGGTGATCGAGACCAAGGTCAAAGCCAAGGCTGAAGCTCAAGGCAAGCCTGCCGACAGCGCCGAGGTCCTGCAGGCGACGCGCGATTCCGTGCGCGCCATCATGATGATCCGCGCCTACCGCATGCGCGGCCACCTGCATGCCAAGCTCGACCCGCTCGGCATCGCCGCACCCGTCGACGACTATCGCGAGCTGTCGGCGGAGAATTACGGCTTCACGGCCGCCGATTACGACCGCAAGATCTTCATCGACAACGTGCTCGGCCTGGAATACGCGACCATCCGCGAGATGATCGAAATCCTCGAACGCACCTATTGCTCGACGCTCGGCGTCGAATTCATGCATATCTCCAATCCTGAAGAGAAGGCCTGGATCCAGGAGCGCATCGAGGGACCGGACAAAGGCGTGGCCTTTACGCCGGAAGGCAAGAAGGCGATCCTTGCCAAGCTCGTCGAAGCCGAAGGCTACGAGCAGTTCCTCGACGTCAAGTTCAAGGGCACGAAGCGTTTCGGCCTCGACGGCGGCGAATCGCTGATCCCGGCGCTGGAACAGATCCTCAAGCGCGGCGGCCATCTCGGCCTCAAGGAAGCCGTGTTCGGCATGGCCCATCGCGGCCGTCTGAACGTGCTCTCCCAGGTCATGGGCAAGCCGCACCGGGCGATCTTCCACGAGTTCAAGGGCGGCTCGGCCGCTCCCGACGAGGTCGAGGGCTCGGGCGACGTCAAGTACCATCTCGGTGCCTCCTCCGACCGCGAATTCGACGGCAACAAGATCCACGTTTCGCTGACGGCGAACCCCTCGCATCTCGAAATCGTCGATCCCGTCGTCATGGGCAAGGCCCGCGCCAAGCAGGATATGAATGCCACCGTCTGGGACGGCGATATCATCCCGCTTTCCGAACGCGCCAAGGTTCTACCGCTGCTGATCCACGGCGATGCGGCTTTTGCCGGCCAGGGTGTCATTGCCGAAATCCTCGGCCTTTCCGGTCTGCGCGGCCACCGCGTCGCCGGCACCATGCATGTGATCATCAATAACCAGATTGGTTTCACCACGAACCCGGCCTTCTCGCGCTCGTCGCCCTATCCGTCCGACGTCGCCAAGATGATCGAGGCGCCGATCCTGCACGTCAACGGCGACGATCCGGAAGCGGTCGTTTATGGCGCCAAGATCGCCACCGAATTCCGCATGAAGTTCCACAAGCCTGTTGTGCTCGACCTGTTCTGCTACCGCCGGTACGGCCACAATGAAGGCGACGAACCGTCCTTCACGCAGCCGAAGATGTACAAGGTAATCCGCGCCCACAAGACCGTGTTGCAGCTCTATGCGGCCCGGCTCGTCGCCGAAGGACTGCTCACTGACGGCGAAGTCGAGAAGATGAAGGCCGATTGGCGCGCCCATCTCGAACAGGAGTTCGAGGCCGGCCAGCACTACAAGCCGAACAAGGCCGACTGGCTGGACGGCGAGTGGTCGGGCCTGCGCACGGCCGACAATGCCGACGAGCAGCGCCGCGGTAAGACCGCCGTGCCGATGAAGACGCTGAAGGATATCGGCCGCAAGCTCTCGGAGATCCCGGCGGGCTTCAATGCGCACCGGACGATCCAGCGCTTCATGGAAAATCGCGCCAACATGATCGCCACCGGCGAGGGTATCGACTGGGCGATGGCCGAAGCGCTCTCCTTCGGTGCGCTCTGCGTCGAAGGCAGCAAGATCCGCCTGTCCGGCCAGGATTGCGAACGCGGCACCTTCTCGCAGCGCCACTCGGTTCTCTATGATCAGGAAACCGAAGAGCGCTACATCCCGCTCGCCAATCTTTCGCCGACGCAGGGGCGCTACGAAGTCATCAATTCGATGCTTTCGGAAGAGGCCGTGCTCGGTTTCGAATACGGCTATTCGCTCGCCCGTCCGAATGCGCTGACGCTCTGGGAAGCGCAGTTCGGCGATTTCGCCAACGGCGCGCAGGTGGTTTTCGACCAGTTCATCTCGTCGGGCGAACGCAAGTGGCTGCGCATGTCGGGCCTCGTCTGCCTGCTGCCGCACGGCTATGAAGGTCAGGGTCCGGAACATTCCTCGGCCCGCCTCGAGCGTTTCCTGCAGCTTTGCGCGGAAGACAACATGCAGGTCGCCAACGTCACGACGCCGGCGAACTACTTCCACATCCTGCGCCGGCAGGTGAAGCGCGACTTCCGCAAGCCGTTGATCCTGATGACGCCGAAGTCACTGCTGCGCCACAAGCGGGCGGTCTCCACGCTTGCCGAAATGGCCGGTGAATCCGCCTTCCATCGCCTGCTCTGGGACGATGCCGAGGTGATCAAGGACGGCCCGATCAAGCTGCAGAAGGACAACAAGATTCGCCGCGTCGTCATGTGCTCCGGCAAGGTCTATTACGATCTTCTCGAAGAGCGTGAAAAGCGCGGCATCGACGACATCTATCTCTTGCGCGTCGAGCAGCTCTATCCGTTCCCGGCAAAGGCGCTCATCAACGAGCTGTCGCGCTTCCGCAATGCCGAGATGGTCTGGTGCCAGGAAGAGCCGAAGAACATGGGCGCCTGGTCGTTCATCGACCCCTTCCTCGAATGGGTGCTCGCCCATATCGACGCGAAATACCAGCGCGTCCGTTATACCGGCCGTCCGGCCGCCGCCTCGCCGGCGACGGGTCTGATGTCCAAGCATCTGTCGCAGCTCGCCGCATTTCTCGAGGATGCATTGGGCGGTTAAAACAAGGGGGGCGCAATGGCTTATTTCTTTCTGAGACTGCAGCCGCCGCGCCCCACTTTCCCGCATGACGGGACCGGGGAGGAAATGGCGGCGATGAAACGCCATGTCGAATACTGGCATCGGCACGCCCTTGCGGGATCGGCGATCATCGTCGGCCCCGTCTTCGAGGGTGAAGGCGCCTGGGGCATGGCGATCGTCGAGGTCGAGGATCAGGCGGCGGCGCAGGTTCTTGCCGACGGCGATCCGATCATCGCTTCCGGTTTCGGCTTCCGTTTCGATATCCTGCCGATGCCCTCGATCATCTCGCGGCCGCCCGCCGTCTGAAACACATAAACGAAAACACACGAAATCAGGATCTGAACAATGGCCACAGAAATCCGCGTTCCAACTCTCGGTGAATCCGTCAGCGAGGCAACCGTCGGCACCTGGTTCAAGAAGGTCGGCGACGCCATCAAGGCCGACGAGCCGATTCTCGAGCTTGAAACCGACAAGGTGACCATCGAAGTTCCAGCACCCGCCTCCGGCACGCTTTCGGAAATCGTCGTCGCCGCCGGCGAGACCGTCGGCCTCGGCGCGCTGCTCGGCCAGATCGCCGAAGGCGCAGCTGCCGCTGCCGCGCCGGCTGCTGCCGCACCGGCCGCCGCACCTGCCCAGCCAGCCCCGGCTGCTCCCGCCCAGCCAGCGCCAGTTGCCGCTGCTGCGTCGTCGTCATCAAGCGCTTCCGTCTCCACCATGCCGCCGGCACCGGCGGCTTCGAAGATGCTTGCCGAAAACAATCTTTCCGCCGACCAGCTCGACGGTAGCGGCAAGCGCGGCCAGGTGCTGAAGGGCGACGTCATCGCCGCCGTCGCCAAGGGCATTTCCGCTCCGGCGGCCGCACCCGCGGCAACGCCTGCCGCCGCGCGTGGCCCGTCGACGGTCGAGGATGCCTCGCGCGAAGAGCGCGTGAAGATGACGCGCCTGCGCCAGACGATCGCCAAGCGCCTCAAGGACGCGCAGAACACCGCCGCCATGCTGACCACCTACAACGAAGTGGACATGAAGGCGGTCATGGACCTGCGCAACAAGTACAAGGACATTTTCGAGAAGAAGCACGGCGTCAAGCTCGGCTTCATGGGCTTCTTCACCAAGGCGGTGACGCATGCGCTGAAGGAATTGCCGGCCGTCAACGCTGAAATCGACGGCACCGACGTCATCTACAAGAACTACTGCCATGTCGGCATGGCCGTCGGCACGGACAAAGGCCTCGTCGTTCCTGTCATCCGCGACGCCGACCAGATGTCGATCGCCGAAATCGAGAAGGAACTCGGCCGTCTTGCCAAGGCAGCCCGTGATGGCTCGCTCTCCATGGCCGACATGCAGGGCGGCACCTTCACCATCACCAATGGCGGCGTCTACGGTTCGCTGATGTCTTCGCCGATCCTCAACGCGCCGCAGTCCGGCATTCTCGGCATGCACAAGATCCAGGAGCGGCCGGTGGCGATCGGCGGCCAGGTGGTCATCCGTCCGATGATGTATCTGGCGCTGTCCTACGATCACCGCATCGTCGACGGCAAGGAAGCGGTCACCTTCCTCGTGCGCGTCAAGGAAAGCCTGGAAGATCCGGAACGTCTGGTTCTCGATCTCTGAGGGAGCGCTTTCGATGCGGAACCGGATCATGCGAGCGGCGCGCCTTCTTCTTTGCGCTGCCGCCGCGCATATTCCGGTCTCCGCATCGGCTGCCGGCTGGGACATCAGCAAGGCAAGCAGCAATTTCGAGCTGGTGGCGCTGAGCGATGCCGAACTCTCCGGCCGGTCGATCGGTGCGATCCATATGGGCAATGTCGAGCTGACATCGGGGCGCATCGTTGCGGCCGATCCGCTGGCCCAGCCCGATCGTCCGGCGCTCGCAAGAACGGTTGCGCCGGGCGACTATCCGGTGACGCTCTACCAGGCCTTCGGGCGCATCGCCGCCGCCAGCATGCGGTTTGCCGAGGGCAGGCCGGATCATTGGGAGCTTGCGGTCCTGCCCGGGCAGGACACGGCGACGCTGAAGGACGGCGAGATCTTCGGCTATCCCGTCGATGCCGGCCTCGGCTGCTACATGGATGCCGATACGCTTGATCTGATCGGGGAGCGTGAAGGGCAGGTACAGGCACAGAAACCGGATGCCGACGTCAATTATTACGATGACGTGCTGGCGTCGGACCTCGATGCCAACAAGGGCATCTATGCACTGCACCGGCCGGTTGCCGGCAGACGAGGCAATGTCGCCGTGTTCTGGAGCGGCTGGGGCGACGGTTTCTACCCGGTTTTCTGGGGGCTCGACAAGGACGGCCGCGCGCTGGTGCTGCTGACGGATTTCAGCGTTGTCGAAAACGCCGACGGGCGGAAGGAGCCGAAGCTGCAATGAGCGGAAGGATCGGGATCATGGCGGGACGGAAAGGTGTGGCTGCGGTCGCAGCTGCCGCGTTTTTTGCCGTTCCGGCATCCACCTTCGGCGCCGCATGTAAGCAGGAACAAGCCGTCTACGTCGATCGCGACGGTGCCTATGAATTGCGCTTCGCACCGCTGAATTCTCCATCGGCCGCCGCCAGCAACCAGTTCAAGGTCAGCGCGCTCAAGACACCTGTCGTGATGGAAGGTTATGTCATGCCATCGGAAGATCCGGTGCGCGCCATCGGCATCCTGATGTTCAACTGCCCCGAGGGCGATGCGACCGGCGCCGATCTCGATGCCTGCACGGTCTGGCAGGGCGCCGTCTACGGCATGGATGCCGAGGGTGAGATGGACAATCTGCAGCCCGAAGGTGCTGCGGCGGCCGAAAAGCTCGTGCTCCCCGGCCTTGGTCCCGCCATCCGCGAATCCAGTGCCTGGGGCGAGGGCAAGGCTTCGGTAGCGCCTTGGGACGTACTGACATTCAAGGAGTGTGCGACATGAGCGATGCACCTGTTGTTCTCATCACCGGCGGAAGCCGGGGTATCGGCGCCGCGGCCTCAAGGCTCGCCGCGCGCCAGGGCTGGCGTGTTGCGGTGAATTATGCCGCCAACCGCCAAGCCGCGGATGCGGTCGTGGCTTCGATCACAGAAGGCGGCGGCGAGGCCGTGGCGATCCAGGGTGACGTCGGCAAGGCTGCGGATATCGTCTCGATGTTTACGGCGGTCGACCGGCATTTCGGCCGGCTTGACGGGCTCGTCAACAATGCCGGCATCGTCGACTATCCGCAGCGCATCGATGAGATGTCGGCGGAGCGAATCGAACGCATGCTGCGCGTTAATGTGACCAGCTCCATCCTCTGCGCCGCAGAGGCCATACGCCGGATGTCGAGCCGGCATGGCGGGCAGGGCGGGGCGATCGTCAATATCTCGTCGATGGCGGCGATCCTCGGTTCGGCGACGCAGTATGTCGATTATGCCGCTTCGAAGGCGGCGATCGACACCTTCACTGTCGGCTTGGCGCGTGAAGTCGCTGCCGAGGGCATCCGCGTGAATGCGATAAGGCCCGGCATCATCGAGACCGACCTCCATGCTTCGGGCGGGCTGCCTGACCGGGCACGCGAGATGGCGCCGGCGGTTCCGATGCTGCGTGCGGGCACGCCCGAGGAGGTGGCGGATGCGATCCTCTATCTTCTGTCACCTTCGGCTTCCTATATAACCGGCGCGATCCTCAATGTGAGCGGCGGCCGCTAGAACGACAGGGCGAAAAACAGCATGCAATATATTCTCGAATTCCTCGGCCTGATGGCCGTCTTTTCGATCTTCATCGTCGTGCCGGGCGCCGATTTTGCCGTTATCCTGCGCCAGAGCATCGTGCATGGGCGACGCGGCGCCATCATGACCGGGCTCGGCATGGGCTTCTCCCTCCTCTTCCACATCAGTTACACTATCCTCGGCCTCGGCCTGATCGTGTCCAAATCACTGATGCTGTTTGCTGTCATCAAATGGGCAGGCGTCGCCTATCTGGTCTATCTCGGCATCAAGTCCTTCCGCGAACCGGGCTTCAAGGTGAGGGATATCGAGGTGACGGCGGAAGACCGCAAGCCGGTCTCAATGTTGAAATGCCTGGGCATGGGCTTCATCACCAATGCGCTGAACCCGAAGCCGGTGCTGTTCTTCCTGTCGCTGTTTTCGACGCTCGTCCATCACGACACGCCGGCGCTGATCCAGTTCTCCTATGGCATCGGCATGGCGACGGCGCTGGTCGCCTGGTTTGCCGGCGTCTCCTATTTCTTCACGGTCAAGGCGATCCGTGACCGCTTCATCGCCAGCGGCAAATGGTTCAACCGCATCACCGGAGCGGCACTTGTCGGCTTCGGCTTCCGCCTCGCTTTGTCGCGCGCGGCCGATTAAACGAAAAATCCAAAGGGAAAGAAGCAATGTCCTACGATGTGATCATTATCGGAACCGGCCCGGGCGGCTATGTCTGCGCCGTCAAGGCGGCCCAGCTTGGCCTCAAGGTCGCCGTCGTCGAAAAGCGGGCGACCTATGGCGGCACCTGCCTGAACGTCGGCTGCATTCCGTCGAAGGCGCTGTTGCATGCCTCCGAAATGTTCCATCAGGCCGGCCACGGAATGAGCGCGCTCGGTATCGATATTCCGGCGCCGACGCTCAACCTCGGCAATATGATGGCCCACAAGGATGCGACGGTGAAGTCGAATGTCGACGGCGTCGCTTTCCTCTTCAAGAAGAACAAGATCGATACCTTTCAGGGCATCGGCAAGGTCGTCTCGGTCGGCAAGGTTTCCGTCACCGCCGACGACGGCAAGGTGCAGGAG